>NZ_JBEXDT010000038.1:0-70188 GCF_040605905.1 Nonomuraea sp. NPDC005501
GGCCGCGCACGCCAGGCGGCTGGCGGAGGCCCGCTCGGGCGGGGTGGTGACCAGCGACGAGATCTACACGCACGCGCTGCTGCTGGCCACGGTGCCGGGCGACGTGCGGCGCTCGTTCGCCGACCGGTTGCTGGGGCCGCTGATCGCCTATGACCGGCGGCACCAGTCGGACCTGGTGCGGACGCTCGGCACGTTCCTGGACTGCGCGGGCTCGTGGAACGCCTGCGGAGAGAGGCTGCACGTGCACGTCAACACGGTGCGTTACCGGATCGGGCGGGTGGAGGAGCTCACCGGCCGTGACCTGTCGTCGATGGCCGACCGGGTCGACTTCTTCCTGGCGCTACGGGCCGGGTGATGAGGCGGCGCCGTGCCGGAGGCGCCTGATGGGGGGACATACCTGCCGATGCCGCCGTGCGGAAGGCGGCACCGGCCATGCCCACACCGTGGTGCGGCTCCGGCACCGATTCAGCGTTTGCTGCGGTCAGCAGCACATAGGAATGTCAAACTTCGCCATGATTTGGTCCGACTGGGATGGAGACGAGTCGGCTGTCGCGGCCGTAGCATTGCCTGCGACGGCCACACCTGCCGTCAACAACGCAACGAGTACGGACAGGGCAATGCGCGTGCGCATGGGGGTTCTCCCTCGCCTATGGGTTGCTCGGACATCATCCTCTCAGGGAGCGGGACCTGTGACCACATCTGACCTGATCGGACTCCGTATCAAGACGGTGAGGCGGCAGCGGGGTCTGTCCCAGGCGCAGCTCGCGCATCCGGAGTTGTCGGACAGCTACGTCTCCCTGATCGAAAGTGGCAAGCGTACTCCGACGCCTGCCGTCCTGGAGCTCCTGGCCCAGAAACTGGACTGTTCGCTGTCCTATCTCCTCAACGGCGTGACCGCCGAGCAGATGGAGGACATCGAGCTCGCGCTCGGCTACGCGAGGATGGCTCTCGAGAACGGTGAGGTGCGGGAGGCCCGCACCCGTTTCGCCGAGCTGCTGGCCAACCACAACCTCGCAGGTCTCACGGGACTGCGTCAAGACACCCAGTTCGGGCTGGCGCTGGCGCTGGAGGCGTGCGGAGAGCTGGAGGAGGCGATCTCCATGCTCGGCCGGCTGCAGGACGAGGACGTCAGCCCCGACCGGCGGATCGAGATCGCGGTCGCCCTGTGCCGCGTCTACCGGCAGAGCGACCGGCTCAGCGAAGCGATCAAGGTCGGGGAGGCCGTCCTCGGCGGCCCGGCCCGCCCGGCCTGGACCGACGGCATGGTGGAGCTCGGCGCCACGCTGCTGTCGGCCTACTTCTACAGCGGCGACCTGCTGCGCGCCCGCCAGTTCGCCGCCGAGCTGCTCAACGCCGCCGACATGCTCGGCACGCCCAGGGCGGTCATCGCCGCCAACTGGAACGCCGCGGTCGTGGCCGAGAGCTCCGGCCACGGTGAGGAGTCCCTGGCCTTCCTGGAGCGCGCCCTGGCCATCCAGTCGGAGACCGGCCAGCCGCGCAGCCTCGCCCGCACCCGCGTCGCCTACGCGGCCCTGAAGCTGCGCGTCCACCCGGAGGCCCTCGACGAGGTCCGCGCGATACTGCTGCGGGCCGAGGACGAGCTCGCGCAGACCTCCGCGAGCACGCTCGACCGGGCCAACGCCCAGGTCGAGCTGGCCCGCGCCGAGGTCATGGCGGGCAACTACGAGCAGGCCGTCCGGCACGGCAGCTCCGGGCAGGAGCTGATGCCGACGACCGCGGGGGCGCAGGAGGCCGAGGCGCACCTGCTGCTGAGCCGCGCCTACGGCGGGCTCGGTCGCGTCTCCGACGCCGAGCGCGAGCTCAATGCGGTGCGCGACTGGCTCACGCCGCTGCCCGACTCCCGTCGCGTCGCCGGCACCTGGTACGCCGCGGCGGAGACCATGGAGCTGCTGGGCGACGCCGACGGCAGCGTCGAGGCCTACCGGCGAGCGCTCGCCTGCGCGGGGCTGTAACCGAGGTAGGGACCGGGCGGTGGCGTCGGTAGCCTGGAGGTGCCATGAAGAGACCTCTGATCGCGGCAGTCGCCGCGTTCCTCGCCGCCCTGTTCCTGCTCGGCACCGCCGGGCCCGCCCTGGCGCACGACTCGCTCAAGAGCAGCGACCCGGCCAAGGGCTCCACGGTCAAGACCGTCGAGCAGGTGAAGCTGGTGTTCAGCGCCGGGGTGCGGATGCCGTTCGTGATCGTCCGGGGAGCCGACGGCGCCCAGCACCAGGCGGGGGCGGCCGAAGCCGACGGGCCGGCGGTCCTCCAGCGGCTCAAGGAGACGCTGGCCGACGGCGCGTACACCATCGCCTACCGCGTCGTCTCCTCCGACGGCCACCCCATCGAGGGCGAGATCCCGTTCACCGTGAAGGGCGCTCCCAAGCCTGAGGCGCAGGCGTCCGAGACGGCGGCGGCCCAGCCGGTCGCCACGCCGTCGCAGCCGCCCTCCGCGGCCCCCGCCTCCTCCGCGGCCTCGGCCCCCGCCGCGGCGACGGCGCAGGCCGCGCAGGGCGCCTCCTCGGCCACGTTCCCCGTCTGGCTGCTGGTCGTCGTCGGCGCGCTCGCCGGGATCGGCGTCGGCTTCCTCATCAGCATGCGCAAGAAGCGGCCGTGACGAGGGCCGCGCGGCTCGCGCTCGCGGCGGCGGCAGCGGCGGTCGCCGCCCTGGTGATCGCCATGATCGTCGGAGGCGCGGCCTTCCCCCGGATCATCGCCGGCCTGCCCGACGCCGGCGTGCTCACCCGCTGGGGACTGCCGCTGGCCAAGCTGGCGATGGACGCCGCCGGAGTCCTCACCGTGGGCCTGCTCCTGGCGGCCACCGCGCTGCTGCCCAACGACAAGGGCATGCTCGGCACGACCGCCACCGGCTACGTCCGGGCCTCCTCCTGGGCCGCTCTGACCTGGGCCGGCAGCGCCTTCCTCACCCTGGTCTTCGAGGTCTCCGACTCCTGGGGGCAGCCCGTCCTCCAGGCCGTCTCCACCGGCAACTACCTCAGCTCCTACGCCACCCAGACCAGCCAGGGCATCGCGCTGACGCTGGTCATCCTGTTCGCGGTGGCCATCTCGCTGTTCTCCCGGGGCGCCATCACCGCCGGCTCCGCGGCCGGGCTGCTGGCGTTCGCGCTGGCCACGCTGCTGCCGCCGGCCCTCACCGGGCACGCCTCCTCCTCGCCGAACCACAACCTGGCCACCTCCGCCCTGTCGCTGCACCTGCTGGTACTCGCGCTGTGGGTCGGCGGCCTCGTGGTCCTCGCCGTGCACGCCGCCCGCCGCGAGCCGCGGCTCGACATCGCCGCCGCCCGCTTCTCCCGGATGGCCCTGTGGTGCTACATCGGCGTGGGCGTGTCCGGGGTGTTCAGCGTCGTCGCCCGGCTCTCCGACGTCTCCGACCTGTGGACGTCGTCGTACGGTGTGCTGGTCGTGGCGAAGATCGTCGCGTTCGTGCTGCTCGGCTACGCCGGCTGGTGGCACCGGGAGCGCACCGTCTCCGCCCTGCAGGGCGGCCGGCCCGGCGCCTTCACCCGGCTGGCGGCGGGCGAGGCGCTGCTCATGGCGGCCACCGTCGGCCTCGCCGTCGCGCTGTCGCGCACCCGCCCGCCGGAGGTCAGCCTCCCCGCCGACCGGGCCTTCGAGCTGCTCGGCTTCCCGATGCCGCCGCCGATCTCGCCGGCCAACCTGGCCGCGCTGTGGTGGTTCGACCTGTTCTTCGCGCTCGTGGCCGCGGTCCTGGCCGGTCTGTACGCGGCCGGGGTGATCCGGCTCCTGCGGCGGGGCGACGCCTGGCCGTGGGGCCGCACCGCCTCCTGGTTCGTCGGGGTGGCGATCCTCGTCATCGCCACGCAGAGCGGCCTGGCTCGCTACGCCAAGGTCATGTTCGACGTGCACATGATCGAGCACATGATCCTGGCCATGATCGTGCCGATCTTCCTCGTGCTGGGCGCCCCGGTCACGCTCGCCCTGCGCGCGCTCAAGCCGGCCGCCCGGCGCGGCGACCGCGGACCGCGCGAGTGGCTGACCACGATCCTGCACAGCCGCTTCGTGAAGGTGGTCGGCCACCCGGGCATCGCCACCGCCCTGTTCATCGTCTCGACGTACGCGCTGTACTTCACGCCGCTGTTCGCCTCGGCCATGGAGGAGCACCTCGGGCACATCACGATGACCCTGCACTTCCTGCTCAGCGGGTCGCTGTTCTTCTGGGTCATCATCGGCGTCGACCCGGCTCCGCACCGCCTGCCGTACGTGGGCAAGCTGCTGACGCTGTTCGTCACGATGCCGTTCCACGCGTTCTTCGGCGTCGCGCTCATGATGACCGGCACGGTCATCGCCTCCGACTGGTACGAGCAGCTCAGCCGCACCTGGGGCGGTCCGCTCATCGACGAGCAGCGTGACGGCGGCGCGATCGCCTGGGGCTTCGGCGAGATCCCCACCCTCATCGTGCTGCTGGCCATCGCCGTGCAGTGGTACGGCGACGAGGACCGCAAGGCGCGCCGCGGCGACCGGCGGGCCGACCGCGGCGTGCGCGACCCGGAGCTCGACGCCTACAACGCCTACCTGGCCCGCCTCGACCGCGCCGACAAGGCGGACAAGGCCGACCAGCCCGACTGACCACGCGGGGGCGCGTAGCCGTACGGGCAGGGGGATCTATCCTCCCGCCGTACGCCTCCCACCCGCCAGGTAGCCTTGCCGTACGGGGAGATGGGCATCACCTTCCCGCAGGGATGTGCGAGACCTTGAGGGGGGTCGCACATCCGGCGCGTGACGCCGGTGTGGGGTCCGGCCAGGAGTCCGGGATGCCCAGGAAGGCGAGCAGAGGTGGAAGAAACGCGCATGCGTGAGGGGCGGGGCCTCGCCGAGACCCTTGAGAGCCAGTTGACGCAGTGGTCGGAGCGCACCGGCATCCGCGTGGAGATCTGGGCCCTGCCCGCCGCCGACGTGCCGGCCCCCGTCGCCCAGGCCGTCCTGGAGGCGCTGCGTGAGGCGCTGGCCAACGTGGAGGGGCACAGCGGCGCGAGCGTCGTGTCGGTGGCCGTCACCGCGGGCACCGGCGGCCTGCGCATGACCGTGAGCGATCACGGCCGCGGCTTCCCGCAGGACAAGGCGGGGCGCGGCATCGCCCGGATGCGGGCCGCCTTCGCCGGGGTCGGCGGCAACCTGTCGGTCAGCAGTGTGAAGGGCGAGGGCACCACCGTCACCGCGGCGGTGCCCCGGCGCTGACCGCGGGTCCGCCGGCGATCCCCGCACCAGCGCCCGCGCCCGGGGGCGAGGCCCCACTCACGGTGGCCGTCCGCATGTTCCGGCAGCCCGGCGGCAAGGTCACGACCTGCCGCCGGGATACCGACCTCCTGCTGGAGGGAATCATCCCGCGGCGGGCGGCCACCACCAGCGGCGACGCACCGCACCGGAACGGTGGTCACGATCTACCGCTGGAGCTCTAGGGGGTGGTGAGGATCTCGCTGCCCGTCTCGGTCACCACGATCGTGTGCTCGAACTGGGCCGTGCGCTTGCGGTCCCTGGTCACCGCCGTCCACCCGTCGGGCCAGATGTCGTACTCGATCGTGCCCAGCGTCAGCATCGGCTCGATCGTGAACGTCATGCCCGGCACCAGCTCCACCCGCAGCGACGGGTCGTCGTAGTGCGGCACCACCAGCCCCGAGTGGAACGTCGTGCCGATGCCGTGACCCGTGAAGTCGCGCACCACGCCGTAGCCGAACCGCTTGGCGTACGCCTCGATGACCCGGCCCACCACGTTGAGCTGCCGGCCCGGGGCGACGGCCTTGATGGCCCGCATCGTCGCCTCGCGGGTGCGCTCCACCAGCAGCCGCGACTCCTCGTCGACCTCGCCCACCAGGTACGTGGCGTCGGTGTCGCCGTGGACGCCGCCGATGAAGGCGGTGATGTCGACGTTGACGATGTCGCCCTCGCGCAGCACGGTGTCGTCGGGGATGCCGTGGCAGATGACCTCGTTGATCGACGTGCACAGCGACTTGGGGTAGCCCTTGTAGCCGAGCGTGCTCGGATAGGCGTCGTGGTCCAGCAGGAACTCGTGCCCGATCCGGTCGAGCTCGTCGGTGGTGACTCCCGGCCGCACGTTCCTGCCGACCTCTTCGAGGGCCTGCGCGGCGATCCGGCCCGCCACGCGCATGCGCTCGATCATCTCGGGGGTCTTGACGTCGGCCTCGCCGGTCTTGGGGCGCTTCTTTCCGACGTACTCCGGCCGCTCGATGTGGGCGGGGACCTTTCGCATGGGCGAGACTCGCCCTGGCTGGAGCAGTGTCGTCATGAAAGACGAGTCTACGGGGCAGAATAGCCCTCGTGAGCGATGGCCAGTGGTGGTTCTGCCTCAAGCACATGCGGGTCGAGCCGGAGAACGGCTGCCCCAACAAGGACCGGATGGGTCCCTACGCGAGCGAGCAGGAGGCCGCCGGCGCCCTGCAGCGCGCGGCGGACCGTAACAAGGCATGGGAAGAGGCCGACCAGGACGACGACTGAGCCGGCCGGACCCGCTCCCTCAGGGGACGACCGCGTAGGCCCGTACGGGGAAGGTGCCCATGCCCGCCACCATCGGCGGCGCGGCGTGGAACCTGAAACCCTCCTCGGGCAGCGCCTCCAGGCCCGTGAGGTGCTCCACGAGCGGTATCCCGGCCGCGAGCAGGATCGTGTGCGCGGGTCGCTCGCCGCGCGGCGGGGTGTCGTCGATGTTGAGCGAGTCGATGCCGACGAGCGCCGCGCCCCGCTCGGCGAGCAGCCGCGCCGACTCCGGGGCGAGGTAGGGGTGCCCGTGGAGGTAGGCGTCCGTGCCGAAGTGGCGGTCCCAGCCGGTGTGGATGAGCACGGCCCGGCCCCGCACGTCGAGGTCCGGGTCGACGGTGATCTCCCGGCTGCCGGTGCCGCGCGCCCGGACCACGACCCCGGGCAGGTCGGCCAGGCTGCTCAGCGGCACCTGGGACAGGTCGGGGCCGCCGGCGTAGCGGTGGTGGGGCGTGTCGAGGTAGGTGCCGGTGTTGGCGGCCAGGGTGATCGTCCCGATGTGGAACTCGGTGCCCGGGGCGTACACCTCGCGTGACGCCTCCCGGCTCAGGTGCGTGCCGAGCACCGGGCCCGGCACCCCCGGGTAGGTGACCATGCCCTCGACGATGCGGTGACTCAACTCGACGATCACGCCGCCGCCCCGATCCGGACGAGCCTGACCAGCGCGACCGCGCCGATCACGGCCCAGACGAGGTTGAGGCCGGCCGAGGGCCAGGCGTCGTTGCGGGCGCTGTTGGCCATCAGCGCGAGCGAGCCGGTGAGGTTCACGACCTGGTACGCGGCGCCGCCGGCGGGCATGCGGCCGGCGGAGACCAGGCCGTACCCGAGCAGGAGGAGGCCCGCGCCGAGCCAGCCGGCCACCTCGAACAGGAAATCCATGCACCCATTGTCTGAATTAATTGCCATAAAGTGCAATTAAAGGTATCTACAGCGCCAAGTAAGCTCTCCTGTATGGACATCGACCCCCGGCGCCTCCGTGTCCTGCACGAGGTGGCCCGCCGCGGCGGGGTCATGCGTGCCGCCGAGGCCCTGTTCCTGACGCCCTCCGCAGTCTCCCAGCAGCTCGCCCAGCTCGAACGCGAGGTGGGCCTGGCCCTCATCGACCGCTCCCAGCGGCGCGTGTCGCTCACCCCGGCCGGCCGGGTGCTCGCCGGCTACGCCGAGCGCGTCGAGGACGAGCTGGCCGAGGCCCGGCGGGAGCTCACGCGGTTCACCGAGCGGCTGGCGGGGCCCGTGCGCATCGCCGCGTTCCCCACGGTGATCAAGCACATGCTGGTGCCCGCCCTGCGCGACCTGGCGGCCCGCCATCCGCGCATCACGCCGATCATCCACGAGGTGTACGGCCAGCCCGCCCTCCAGGAGCTGCGGCTGGGCGCCGTGGACGTCCTCATCACCGAGCAGGACATGAGCCTGCCCGTTCTGTCGCAGCCGTCTCTGGCCACCCGCGCCCTCTACGTCGACGAGTACCGCATCGTGGTGCCCCCCGGCTGGACCAGCCCGCCGCGCTCCATGGCGGACCTGGCGGACGTGCCGTGGGTGGCCGGCGAGCCGGACCAGGCGTGCGGCCAGGCGCTGGACCGGCTCGCCGGGCTGCACGGCTTCGAGCCGCGCAAGGTCCACGTCATCACGGAGTTCGGCCCGGCGCTGGCGCTGGTGGCGGCCGGGCACGGGGTGGCGATCGTGCCCACCCTGGCCCTGCTCGACGTGCCGGAGGGCGAGGTCCGGGTGAGCGAGCTGCGGGAGGTGGGGGCGCGGCGGCTCGACGCCGTGACCCGGGTCAGCCGCACGCGGTCGGGCGAGCCCGATCCGGTGCAGGCGGTGGTGATCGGGGCGATCGAGGACGCCACGGCCGCGCTGGAGGCGAGCCTGAAGGCCCACCTCCAGCCGGTCTGAGCCCGCCGCATCCGTCAGGAGCGGTTACTTGTAGGTGATGTCGGACGCGGAGTAGATGCAGTTCGTGCCGTCGGCTCCGGACCCGATCTTGGTGGGCTCGCTGCCCTTGGGCACGCCCTTGTACTTGTCGCAGATACTGGTGCTGGTGCCGTACACGGTGATCCTGCTGAACCGCGCGGTGTCGCCCCAGTTGGTGTTGATCCCGGCCAGGGCCGAGGTGCTGCGGGCGGTGACGCCGTTCATCACCACGTGGCGCTGGTAGGAGGTCGAGCAGTTGCCGCACGCCCGGTAGAGCTTGCCGGCGCTCTGGACCTGGAAGTTCCTGATGGTCACCGTGCCGGCTCCGTTGTGCTGGAAGACCTTGTCCGACGCCGACTTGGCGCCGCCGCCGTCGACCAGGTAGGTCGCCGAGGAGCTGGAGCTCAGGAACGTGGCGGCGTCCTCGCCGACGTCGTTCCACCACACGTTGCGGATGGTGCAGGAGCCCAGGCAGTGGATGCCGTCGCCGGCCGGGGCGTCGATGATGACGTTCTGGATCGTGCCGCCGTTCGCCACCTCGAACATCGGGTCCTGGCTCTCGCTCTGGCCGCCGTCGCCGATGCCGTAGTAGCTCTTCATGCCGCCGTCGAAGAAGCTGCCGACGCTCTGCGTCGCGTTCATCTTGACGCTGCCCTGGGCGGTCGGCCACGGTCCGCTGCCGTCGCCGCCTCCGCTGGTCGGTGTGACCGTGGGGGTGACCGTCGGGGTGGGGTCGGGGGAGGAGCCGTCGGCCGGCCGCAGCGTCCACTGCTTGGTGGCCACGCTGTCGCAGGAGTTCTGCTGCAGGAGGGCGTCGGCCGCGGTGGAGTTGTCCTTGACGTTGAGGCACTTGCCGCCGTTGCCGTTGACCACCCGGTAGCCGGACCCGGACGTGGTGAGCTGCCACGTCTGTGAGGCCGCCCCGGTGCAACCCTCCTGCTGGACCGCCTTGCCCGCGCTGGTGGAGGCGTCGCGGACGCCCGCGCACTTGCCGCTGTGCCGCGCCTTGAGCTGGTAGCCCCCGCCCGAGGCGGTGACCGTGAAGACCTGTCCGGCGCCGCCGGCGCAGGTGCTCTGCACGAGCTGCACGCCGTCGCCGGTGCTCTGGCCGGGCACCGCGGCGCACAGCCCGCTGCCGGCGTTGACCAGCGTGTAGTCGCCGTTGGCCGGCGCCGCCGAGGCCGGTGTGACGGACACCGCCACCAGCCCTCCGGCGGCCAGGAGCCCCGCGGCCAGCCCGACCGCCAGTCTCATGCCGAATCGTTCCTTTTCACGCACGTCGAACTCCCATCGAAGATGAGTGCGGGCCCGCTCCGAGAGTTTTGGTAAGCGCTTTCCCTCGGTGCGGTCGAGTCAAGCACAGCCCGGTCGGGGTGGGAAGCGACGGTGGCCGGCCGCTCCCCGGCGGCGGCGACAGGCCCGCCGCCTTCCGGCGGAACCGGTGGGTCCTCCCAGGTCAGGGCGGGCGGCGGAGGGAGAGGGGTGAGGCGCTGACGCCCTGAAAGTTTCAGCGGCGACGAACCCGTCAGTCGGTCACCCTGGGGCCGGTGACCTTCTCCAGCAGGCGGGCCAGCCGCTCGCGCAGCCCCGGGTTGCCGGGCAGCTCGCCGGCGGCGGCGCTCACCAGGTGCTGGGCGCCGTCGAAGGTGACCAGCCCCTCCGGCGGCACGGCGATCGCGTCGTGCGCGAGCCCCGCCACCTCCGGATGGGCGCCCTCCAGCGCGAGGATCGTCGCGCCGACACGGCGGGCGTCGTCCACGCGTTCGAGCAGCGGGACCGGGGCCTGCCCCTCCGCCACCACGAACAGCGTCTCGCCGCGGCCCGCCTGCCGCACGCGGTCGAGGCCGACCCGCAGGTGCTCGGGCGCGCCCGGCGGCGGCGACCAGCGGACGAGGGTGGGGGCGAGCTGCGGCAGGCCCGACAGCCGCGCCTCGTCGGCCAGGTGCGCCGTCAGGTGCCACGGCTCGTCCTCGGGTGTGCCCACGAGGAGCAGTCCGCCGGGGGAGCGGGTCGCCCGCAGCGCGAGGCCGAACTCGCGGGTGCGCTCCACCCATCCGGTCTCGGCGAGGAGCTCGCGGAGGAAGTCCACCGAACCAGAGTCCATCGCCCCATAGTGCATGACCGCCGCCGCCTCGTCGCCCCGTCCGCCCGGTTCGCCGCCCTCCCTGCCTGACTTCAGTGCCGTTTCGGTGTCATTTCGGGCCTTGACAGGTGGTTACCGCCGGGTAACGATCGGCTCGCGGCGCCGCCGTCCCGAACAGCGATCCCCCACGGAGAGGGCCGGCACATGACCTTACGTGTCCGCGTCAGCATGTCCATGATCGTGTTATTGATCGCATCACTCGTCGCCACGCCGGCCCACGCGGCCGCGCCCGGTGACGTGGTCTCCGCCGAGCCGACCACCGTCTACCTCCTGCCCGGGAAGCTTCTCGAGGTCCCGGTCGACGCGTGGCACCTGCTCTACCACTCCACCTCCGCCACCGGGCAGATCAACACGGTGTCCGGCACGCTCCTCGTCCCCAAGGCGGCGTACGCCCTGGGCAGGCGGCCCATCGTCGGCTACGCCACCGGCACCCACGGCCTCGGCGACCAGTGCGCCCCCTCCGTCAGCATGAGCCAGGGCCGTGAGGCCGAGCTGGCGTTGGTGAGCCTGTTCCTGCTCAAGGGGTTCGCGGTGGCGATCACCGACTACGAGGGTCTCGGCACGCCGGGGCAGCACACGTACATGGTGGGCGTCTCGCAGGGCCACGCCGTGCTCGACTCCGTCAGGGCGGCGACGCGGGTGTCCGGCGCGGGCCTGTCCGACCGCGCCCCGGTCGCCGTCATGGGCTACTCGCAGGGCGGCGCGTCCGCCGGCTGGGCGGCGCAGCTCCAGCCCTCGTACGCGCCCGACCTGCGGCTCAAGGGTGTGGCGGCCGGCGGCGTCCCGGCCGACCTGCGGGCGGTGGCCGCCCACCTGGACGGCGACGCGAACTTCGGCCTGGCCGCGGCGGCCGGGGTCGGACTCGACGCCGCCTACCCCGAGCTGGACCTCGAAGCCGACCTCAACGACCGCGGCCGGGCGCTGCTGGGCGACGCGGCCGACGACTGCGTGGGCGAGCTGGACAAGCTGGCCGGGCTGAGCTTCTCCGACCTGAGCCCGGTCGACCTGCTCGACCTGCCCAAGTGGCGGGTCCGCCTCAACGAGAACCGCCTCGGCGCGGTCGCGCCGAAGGCGCCGCTGTTCCTCTACCACGCCCGGGGCGACGAGATCATCCCGCAGGCCGTCGGCGCGACGCTGCGCTCCGAGTACTGCCGGGCCGGCGCCACCGTCCGCTGGACCTCGCTGCCCGCCGGCTCCCACGTCCTGGGGGCGGTCGAGGGCGGCCCGCTGGCGATCGAGTGGCTGGCGCTCCGGCTGATCGGCCTGCCCGCCACCGGCAACTGCTGACCACCCGCGACCTGCCAGGGCCCGCACGTCCCACGGTGGATTCGAGAGGCCGTCGCAACACGATGATCACTTACTGGCGGCGGCCAGCATAGCGATGCAGGTGGGTTTCCGTAGTCCCGCATTGCGGGGGACTACGGAAACCCATAGCCGGACCCCAGCAGATCGCCAACATGGGTGACATGAAGCCAGTCGAGACTAGGGCGGTTCGGTAGTCTCGGCTGATGGCGAAGATCTTGGTCACGGGGATGTCTGGCACCGGAAAGTCCACGGCGTTGGAGATGCTGGCGGCCCGGGGTCATCGCGCCGTCGATACTGACACCGACCAGTGGAGCCACTGGGTGATCCTGTCGGACGGATCCACTGATTGGGTGTGGCGGGAGCCAGCCATCAGCGACCTGCTCGCCAACCATGGTGAGGGCGCCCTCTTCGTGGCCGGTTGCAAGTCCCATCAGGGTCGGTTCTACCCGCAATTCGACCACGTCGTCCTCCTCAGCGCTCCCGCTGAGATCATGCTTGGCCGCATCGCGACGCGCACCAACAACCCCTTCGGCAAGCGCCCTGAGGAACGTGAGGCCGTCCTGCGCGATCTGGCCAACGTGGAGCCGCTGCTCAGGGCCACCTCCACTGTCGAGATTGACGCTTCTGCGCCGATCGACAAGGTCGTCCAACAGCTTGAGGAACTGGCGCAGACGACGCCGTGATCAAGGGTTGCAGGAACAGGCACTCCAGCCTCACGCGGCTTTGTTCGTGACTCCGCACGCACGGTGACGGGTGTCGGAGGCGGGACGCGCCTTGTCTGCGGCAGATCCGCATGGGTCAGAATGTGCCGATGACGATCTCTGCTGACGACTCCGGTCCGGTCCGGATTGTGGCGGCCGTTCTTCGCGACGGCGATCGGGTGTTGCTGTGTCATCGAAGCGCCGGACGCCGTTGGTATCCCGACGTGTGGGACCTGCCGGGCGGTCATGTTGAGGAGGGGGAGGATCCGAAAGAGAGCCTTGTCCGCGAGCTTCGGGAGGAGTTGGGAATCACGGTATCGGAGCCGTCCAGCCCGCCGATGCATGAAATCCGGACCGCGACGTTCGACATGCAGATCTGGTTGGTCGACAGGTGGACCGGAACACCCGTCAACGCCGCGCCGGACGAGCACGACGCTGTGGCGTGGTTCGAGACGTCCGATCTTGACAGCCTGCGTCTCGCCCATGAGTCGTATCTCTCGATGCTCACCGCCGTGCTCGTCACGTGACGTCGCACCGGAAGCCAGGGGTGCGCGCTCATCGGCAGATCCGCGCACTCCCACCCGGCCCGGTTCATGATTGATTGCACGGACGGTGAACGGGCTCCGGAGCTACCGCCGGCGCCACCGGCGGGCAAGATCCACAAGTGGTGCCGGTTGCTTTGCGAGGCGTTCAGCCGGGGTGTCCCAGTCGAGCGTCTTGCGAGGTCCGGGCGTTCAGCCGACGATCCGGCATGCCTCCTGGTTGCTCAAGCCCTGCTGCACGAGCCGCAAGTATGCCGCCCGTTCGCGGGAAAGCGCCCTGCGGCCCGGAGCGCGTTCCCGGTCCTCGGATCTCGAAGTCCATCGCATCCTCTCATCTGCGGTGTTGCGACGACCACTAGAAGAGAACCACTCGGCGGCCGGGCCCTTCTCGTCCAGGGTGAGCCTTTTCGTCCCGGGTGGGGCCGCGCCGGACCGGTGCGGAGGGGCTGGCATGATCGAGGGTATGACTGACGTGAGCGGGCTTTCCATCGCGATCCTGGGCGGCACGGGCGACCAGGGCAAGGGGCTGGCGCGGCGCTTCGCGCTGGCGGGGCACGAGGTGCTGATCGGCTCCCGGAGCGCCGAGCGCGCCCAGGAGGCGGCCGCCTCCATCGGCCCGAACGTCCGGGGCGCGGCGAACGCGGACGTCGCCGCCGAGGCCGGCATCGTGATCGTGGCCGTGCCGTACGAGGGGCACCGGGCGTTGCTGGAGTCGCTGCGCGGCGAGCTGGCCGGGAAGATCGTGGTCGACTGCGTGAACCCGCTCGGCTTCGACAAGCAGGGCGCCTACGCGCTGCCCGTCGAGGAGGGCAGCGCCGCGCAGCAGGCCGCCGCCGTCCTGCCGGACAGCCGCGTCGTGGCCGCCTTCCACCACGTGTCGGCCGTCGTGCTGCTGGACCCGGCCGTGGAGAAGGTGGACCTCGACGTGCTCGTCCTCGGCGACGACCGGGAGGCCACCGACCTGGTGCAGGCGCTCGCGGACGTGATCCCGGGCGTGCGCGGCGTGTACGGCGGGCGGCTGCGCAACGCGCACCAGATCGAGGCGCTGACGGCCAACCTCATCTCGGTCAACCGCCGCTACAAGGCCCACGCCGGAATCCGCATCACCGACGTCTGAGCCCTACCGGGGTGCCGGACTCCCCGGGCGTCACAGCCAGCCGGCGTCCTCCGCGATGCGGATGGCGTCGATCTTGTTGCGGGCGCCCGTCTTCGTGATGGCGCTGGCCCGCGGTCAGTTCCGGGGTGCGATCCGGTAGGCCCGGATGACGGTCTGCTCGACGGTGTTGCCCGCGGTGTCGGCGGCTTTGGCGCGCAGGGAGACGAACCCCTCCGCGGCCGGGTGGTTCACCGTGACCTGGCCCTTGTGGATTTGGGCCGGGCTCCAGGTGGCGCCGTCGTCGACGGAGACCTCCACGGTGAGCTCGCGCACCTCACCGGCGGTCGAGCCCTGCTGTCGTTCCACGCGGACCGGTACCCGGTAGGTTTCGCCGCTGGGTGCGGTGTTACGGGCATCCAGCGCGGGGGTGAAGCGGACGACGGAGACCGGCAGCGGGTTGTCGTCCTCGGTGTGGTCGGAGCGGAATGTCCAGGCGGCCGAGGTACGGGTGGACAGGGTCGCGGGTGCGCCCCGCTCGGTCTCCACGACCAGCCGGTAGTTCGCCGCGTCCGGTGGGACGCGGAACCCCTTCCCTCCCAGTTCGGACCGTTCGGCGAACAGGACGCCGTCGCGGTAGAGCGCGACACGCGCCCGGGTGGTCGCGGCCCAGCCGACGTGACCGGCGCCGTCGCCGTACATGGGCACATTCGCCCGGATCGAGTCCCCGGAGCGGGTCAGCACGCCGGGGTCCTCGCCCCTCGCCAGGACGGGAGAGAAGACGCCCAGGTTCCACGATTCCCGGTAGGCGCGGCCGGGTGTGTAGCCGGTGAGGCTTGACTCGAAGGCGGTCTCACCGCCTTCGGAGCCGTCCTCCCAGAAGTAGCGGCGCCACTTCGTTCCGCCGTCGGCGTTGACGTATTCGGTGCGCACGGATGGCGTGGTGAAGGTCGTCTCGGTCAGGAGGTCGGTGATCGGGCCGCCGGGCGGCTGGGCGGCTGCGGCGGCGCGCCCCCTGCCGCCGGTCAGGTGGGCGGCATAGGTGGTGTGGATGGCCGCCAGGTCACGGACGGCCACTTCGCGGCGGAACCCGGTGACCATGCCGCCCTCGTGAAACCATGCGAGCCGGTAGACGCGGGAGCCGCCGGGCGGTGCCCACGTGCCGGTGATCTGGGTCAGTGACCCGTCGTAGGCCCGGTCGGGGCCGAGCTGCGCGGTCGTCAGGTTCTCGAACCGTTCCGAGACGAGGGGATAGGAGAACGTTCCGTCGCTGAAGGTGACCTGGGCGTCGACCTGGGCGGCCGACGGGTCGGGCACGGTGACCGAGATCGGTTTGCCCAGGCGGGCGTCCAGGTCGAGGGTTTGGTTCTCGGCAAGGTCGAGGCCGGGGTGGATCAGCTGGGTGGCGTGGTCGCTGTCGAACAAGGTGCTCCTGATCATCCAGCCGCCCTTGGGCAGGCGGAGCGTGACGGCGCCGTCGCGGGAGTCTTGCACGGTGATGTTTTTGACGATGCCGGAGGAGTCGGTCCGGTGCAGCGTGGTGAGGTAGTCGGCGGTCGGGCTGCCGTCGCGGCCGGTGTGTTCGAGGGTCAGCGCGTAGGTCTCCCTCTCGTTCTCCACCGCCAGCGGCGTGCTCACTCGGACGTCGCCGCCGGCGGCGACGAGGTAGCCGCCGAGGTATCCCACCGGGGCCGCCGCGGTGTCGGCGGTGACCGAGACGTCGGCCTGCCCGCCCGCGGGCACCGTCACAGTCGTGGGATTCACCGTGAACGGCTTCGCGTCGCCCTGGCTCTCCACGGACACGTTGAGCGTCACCGGCACGGCTCTGTGGTTGCGGTAGGTGACCTGCCGTGTGAGGGGCTTGTCGTCGTCGTGCGGCCACTGCTGCACGCCGAAGCCGACGCCGCCCGGCTCGGCAGTGACCGCCTGGGCCGTGGCCCGTCCCACGTCGACCCGGCCCGCGCCCTGGTCGAAGACGGCCACCGCGGGGTTGGGCGACGCCGATCCCATCAACGCCGCCTTGAGCGTGCCCGGGCTCCAGTCCGGGTGCTGCCCGGCCAGGATCGCGGCAGCCCCGGCGACGTGCGGAGTGGACATCGAGGTGCCCGACATCGCGACGTAGGAGCCCTCGCCGAACGGCGCGTCCTTGGCGCGGGCGGCGACGATGTCCACCCCGGGCGCGGTGATCTCCGGCTTGAGCGCCGAGTCGGCGGCGCGTGGCCCTCTGCTGGAGAAATCGGCCAGCTCGTCGGACTTGGTGACGGCACCCACGGCCAGGGCCGCGTCGGCGCTGGCCGGCGACTCCACCGAGCGCTCGTTGCCGCTGTTGCCCGCGGCGACCACGAACAGCATGCCGTAGCGCTGGGTGAGCGTCGCCACCGCCGACTCCAGTGGATCGATCTCGGGGGTGTCGGCGCCGCCCAGGCTCAGGTTGACCACCTTCGCGCCCTGCTCGCCGGCCCACTGCATGCCCGCAAGGATCGCCGACTCCTCGCAGAGGGTCACGCAGACCTTCCCGGCCAGGATGCTGACAGCGGGCGCGACCCCCTTGTACGTCCCACCAGAGGCGGCGCCGCTGCCGGCGATGGTGGAGGCGATGTGGGTGCCGTGCCCGTTGCGGTCGGCGGCGTCGGAGGATCCGGTGAAGTCGGCCTGCGCGCTCACCCGGCCGGCCAGGTCGGGGTGCGTGGCGTCCACGCCGGTGTCGAGCACCGCCACCTTCACCCCGGCGCCGGTGTAGCCCCGCTCCCACGCGGCGGGTGCGCCGATCTGCTTGACGCTGGTGTCCAGCGTCGGCTTGCGCAGACCGTCCAGCCAGATCTTCCCCACGCCGCCGGACAGGGCCTGCCCATCGCCGGCGACGCCGCTCCAGAACCGGGCCCGGTCCTGCTTCGCGGCCCGTACGGCCAGGCCGGACACCGCTCTCAGCTCCCGCGTCACCCGGGCGCCGCCCGCGGTCATCGCCGAGCGTAACCCGCCGGCCAGCGCCGGCCCCGAGCCGGTCACGATGAGCGGCAGGTCTCCGCGACGGTCGTCGTAGCCCAACGTGACGAGCGTCGACACGTCGAACAGTCGCGGATCGAGCCGTCCCCGGCGCACCAGCACGGCCGCGTCGCTGGGTAACACCCGAAGCCGCCCGTCCTGCTTGTCGATGACGAAGGAGATCTCGGCACGGCCTGCGCCCCGCTCTACCAGGAAGCCGCCGTCCGGTCCGGTCAGTGTCACTCGGTCTCCGGTGATCAGGGTGACCGTGACAGGAGTGGCGGGCGGCGCGGGCCCCTCCTCGGCCGCCGCCGCCCCCGGCGCGGTGAGCGCCAGCACCATGACCCCAGTAAGTAGCGAAAATCTGCTTCTCATATCCTCTTCCAGCCAGTGTCCCTGTAGTCCGCCTCGAACGGCGGATCACCTGTACTCCACCGGAAGCGGCGGCGACTTTCACGGGCCGTGAAAGCGGAAGGCCCCATCGGTTGAGTAGGGGTGTGACTGCCAAGATGACGGCTCCGGGCCTCGACGATCCGCCGGAGACGGTCAGCGACGAGGCCCTGGTGGAGCTGTCGCGCCGGACACCCGAACGGTTCGGCGAGATCTACGACCGGTACGTGAGCGAGATCCACGCCTACCTGGGCAGGCGACTCGACCGGCAGGCCGCGGACGATCTCACGGCCGAGGTGTTCCTGGCCGCGTTCAGGAAACGTGAGACGTTCGATCCCCAGCGTGGCGCGGTCCGTCCCTGGCTCTACGGCTTTGCCGGCAACGTGATCGCGCTACACCGGCGCGCCGAAACCCGACGGCTGGCGGCGCTGCAGCGCAGCGCTGGCGCGGACGACGACCGCGAGCACGGCCACGAGGATCGCGTGATCGCCCGCATGGACGCCGTGAGCACACAGGGGCGGCTCGCGGCCGGACTGCGCGCGCTGTCCGACGGCGACAGAGACGTGCTGCTGTTGAGCGCACTGGCCGAGCTGAGCCATGAAGAGGTGGCCCAGGCGCTCGACATCCCCTACGGCACCGTCGGATCCCGCCTGTCTCGGGTGCGCAGGAAGCTTCGTGCCGCCCTGGGCGGCGTCAATCCCTTGTTTGGAGGCCCTGATGGATGATTACCAGGCGGTGCGGGACCTGCTGCCCGCACCGCCGTTGTCGCCCGAGGTCGAGCGGGCCGGGCGCGAACGGCTGGCCGTCGCCTTCTCCCAGGAGCGGGTACGGCGTGGCCGCAGGGCCGCCAGATGGAGTGCGCTGGCGCTCGGCCTGGCCGGGGCCGCCGCAGCGGCAGCGATCGTCATCGCGCACATCACGCCCGCCGGCGTCCCCGCCCCTCATAGCGCGGCCGCCCAGGCGGACGGCAAGCGGTTCCTGCTGATCGCGGCCGCCTCGGTGGCCGCCATGCCCGACGAAGGCGCGTGGTGGAGCAGCACGGAGGTTAACGGCCGGCAGTTCCACGAGCCCGGCGGACGGTACGTCCTGCGCGAGAGCGAGTCGGTCGAGACCTGGATCCCCGCGGACCCCGAAGGGCGCACCTGGTACCGCCACACCCCTCAGGGGATCAAACCCGTGACGCCCCAGGACGAGACGGCCTGGGTCGCCGACGGCTCGCCGACGTCCTGGACATACGACAAGCCTGCGGAAACCGGACGCTCCGGTGTCGTACGGTCCGAACCCGGTGAGCAGCGGACCTGGTCGACCGAGGACTGGGACTTTCGCATTCTCATGGCGGGCAAGCCGCTGACCAAAATGAGCGAGGTGCCCGACACCCCTGAAGGGCTGAAGGCGCTCATCGCCGCCGACGACCGCACGACCATCGACACCGCGGCACGGCTGCTGTTCTTCGCACCGGTGACCAGCGAGACCAGGGCCGCCGCGTACCGGCTGCTCGCCTCCGCGCCCGGGGTCACCGCCGTCGGGCAGGTGACCGACGCGCTGGGCCGCGCCGGGCAGGCGATCGAGTACCAGTCAAGCGAGTTCGCGCCCCCGAACTATAGGGGGGCGACCAGGACCCGGCTGGTGATCGACCCCGCCTCCGGCAGGCCCCTTTCCATCGAAATCCGTTCCGCTGCGGACGGCTTGCTCCTGACGTACACCGCGATCCAGGACAGCCGCTGGGCGGATTCCAACCCGTTGAAGGAGAAGAAATGAGATTCGCTCTTACCGTTGCCGCTTGGCTGCTGTTCGCCGGTGTGGCCTCTGCTCCGGCGTCCGCCGACGCGCCGAAGGGGGCGTACTGGCGGGTCGAGACGACCTACACCAGGACCCACCCTCGCGCGGTCGGCAACGGCTACCACCTGACCCAGCGCAGCGTCAGCACCGAGTGGCTGTCGCCAGAGGGAAGGAGTTGGAGCGGCCTCCGTGAGCTGGGAGCCGAGCCCGCGACCAAGAAGGACGAGGCGGCCTGGCGCGCCGACGGGTCGCCGACCACGTGGGACTACCGCACGGAGGGCATGAAGATCCACCTGTCCGCCCAGCCCGGCAAGGGCTCGGTGAGGGCGACCAAGGAGCGGCCCGTTGGGTTCCGGCTGGGCGAGAAGTACGTTACGTACCAGCAGCTCCAGGCGCTGCCGACGGAGGCTGAGGCGCTCAGGAAGCAGCTGACCGCCGAGGTCAGCACCTGGATCGACGAGGCCGCCGAAGAAGCCAAGACCACCGCCCCGCAGGCCACGAAGAACGACTGGTTGGTCAACCTCGACCGATACGTCGCTCAGCGGGCGGCCGAGCTCCTGTACGCCAACCCCGTACCCGACAAGGTCAGGGCCGCCGCCTACCAGGTCCTCAAGACCACCAAGGGCGTCAGCGACCTCGGCCGGAGCAAGGACCCGCTGGGCCGCTCCGGCCAGAAGCTCGCCCTGCCCGTCTCGTCGCGCAAGGGCTCGGTGCTCAAACAGCAGCTCCTCGTGGACACCTCGGCCATGACACTGCTGGCCGAATACACCGACCTCGACAACGGCGGCAAGGCGATGCTCGGCAAGTCCGGCATCAAGACGATCAAGGCCGGGTGGACGAACGACAAGCCCGCCGTTCCAGACATGAGCTGACCCGGGCCTCCGCCGCCGCAGCCCTGACGTCGGCGTAAGGGCTGCGGCCTCCCGGGCACCTCCATCGTCAGGCGGAAGCCGCCCGGGGGTGCGCGCGGCGAGCAGCGTCCCGCCGGCGTACGCGGCCCGCTGCTCCAGCCCCGTCAGCCCGCCCCACTCCACGGTCGTGGTCTTGCCGGCACGAATGGCCGTCATACCGGCGACTATTCCGGGGTGTTCAGGAGCGCGGCGGTGAAGAATTCACGACTTGCGCGACAACGTCAGCAGCGCGTCGGCGACGGCCTCCGGCTCCACCACCTGGTGCAGGTGCGCGCCGGGGATCCTGGTCACGGGCCAGCCGCGCCGCGCCGCCTCCTCGGCCATCACGTCGTACGGCGGGCCGTACCAGAGGTACGAGCACCTGACCTCGTCCCAGCCGGCCGGGACCGGGATCGCCTCGGTGTAGTAGGCGAGCGGCAGCCGCGGCTGCTCCTCCACCACCCGGGCCCGCGTCGCCGCGTCGGGCAGCATCCCGGCGACGACGTCCTCGCTCCACCAGTCGGTCCACCGCGGCAGCATTCCGTCATCGCCGGCCAGCCCGCGCAGGAACTCCAGGTCCGCCTCCTCGGCCGCCCGCACCAGCCCCTTGCGGGGCGGCACGTGGGCGTCGGCGAGCACGCACGCCACCACCCGGTCGCCCAGCCCCTCCTTGACCACCGGGGCGAACAGGCCCGCGTTGCTGTGCGCCACCAGCACGAGCGGTGTCTCGGGAGCGGCGTCCCGCACGGTCTCCACCACCCGGGGCCAGGTCGGCGACCCGGTCCGGGCGACCCGCGTCAGGTCGGGCACCACGGCGCCGTGCCCGCGCCGCTCCAGCGCCGCGGCGACGGGCGCCCAGGTGGAGGGGCCCATGGACGGGCTGTGCACGAGTACGAAGGTCGTCGTCATGCTCCCAGGGTGACAGCGGCCGGGAGCGGCGGGGCGCGCTGTCAGCTCACAGCGCAGCCCGTACGGTCACCGTACGGGCTGCTGGAATCCGGGGTCAGACGACGAGCGGGTGGCGGTGGGCCGGGCGGCGGCTGCCGTCGTAGGCGTCCCACGCCGCCGCCAGGCCGGCGACCGCCCGCGACAGCTCGTCCGGCGGGAACAGGAAGTGCAGCCGCATGTGGTCGGCGTGGCCGCCGAGCGGGTCGAACGAGCGTCCCGGCGGCACCGCCACGCCATGCCGGAGCGCCACCTGCGCGTAGGAATCGACGTCGCCGCGCGGGATCCGGACCCAGATCGTCTGCCCGCCGCTCGCCCGCTCGAACGACCACGACGGCAGGCGCGCGGCCAGCTCCGCGCAGAGCAGGTCGTGGCCGGCCCGCAGCTCGCGCACCCGCTCGGAGCGGATCTCCGGCAGCCGCCGCAGCAGCGCCGCGGCGGCGATCTGGCTGACCACCTCGCCGCCCAGGTCGTGCACGGCGCGCAGCCGGGCCAGCCGCGACACCAGCGGGGCCGGGGCGCGCACCCAGCCGACCCGGAGGCCGCCCCACACCAGCTTGCTCAGCGAGGCGATGGTGATGACCTGCTCTCCCCGGGTGTACGAAGCGACGGGCGGCGGGGTCTCGCCCGAGAAGCACAGCTCGGCGCAGACCTCGTCGTCGATGAGCGGCACGTCGTGCTCGCCGGCCAGCCGGGCTAGCCGCCTGCGGTCACCGGTGGCCATGGTGGCGCCGGTGGGGTTGCCGGCGGTGGGGACGGTGTAGACGAGCGACGGCCGCTCCCGCAGGGCCGAGGCCAGGCCGGGCACCGCGCCGGGCACCGAGGCGTCGAAGGCGCCGAGGGCCACAGGCCGCACCACCGTGGCGGCGTGCCGGAACACCTCCAGCGCCCCCGGGTACGTGGGGGACTGGGTCAGCACGGTGTCGCCCGGCGACAGCAGCAGCCCCGCCAGCAGCGTCAGCGCCTGCTGCGCGCCCGTCGTGACCAGGATCTCGTCCGCCGTCGTGGGCAGGCCCCGGTCGCGGTAGTAGGCGGCCACGGCCTCGCGCAGCTCCGGGTTGCCCGCCGGCTGGTATCCCAGGTCGCGGACCCGGGCCAACCGCCCGATCGCCTCCTCGTACGCCTCCGCCAACGCCGCGGGCGGCCGGTCGGGCGCGGCGCAGGTGAGCAGGCTCACCCCGTCCGGGGGGTGCAGGATGTGCAGCAGGAGGGGGTTCGCGCGCACGCTGTCGGCGGTGCGGGAGGCGGGCAGCTCCAGCGGCGCCACCCGGGTGCCGCTGCCCTGCCGGCGCGTCACCCGTCCCTCCTGCTGGAGCAGGTCGTACGCCGCCACGACCGTCCCCCTGCCGACGGCCAGCCGCCGCGCGAGCGTCCGGTCCGCCGGCAGCGGCGTGCCGGGCGCCAGCACCCCGTCGTCGATGAGGGCGCGGAGCCGGCCGGCCAGCAGCAGGTACAGCGGCCCGCGACCGGACGCCCACCGGCCGAGCATGTCGACCAGATCATCCAGGCCCGCCGTGGCCCCCAGGACGGCCGCGGCCTTCAGCTCCGCCGTGGCCTTGCTCACATTGGCCCCATTCATGGACCAATTCTGTGTCATTGGATCTGACAAAAGCCACCTCTTCCGGACATCCTTGACGACATGACCGAACTCCGTCCCGAGACCCGCGTCGTCCACCTGCCGCAGCCGCCCGTCGAGCACAGCCGGCCGATCACGATGCCGATCTACCAGACGTCCGGGTTCGTCTTCGACGACCCGGCGGTGATGGCCGACGCGATGGGCCGCCCCGACGGCCCGTTCGTGTACGGCCGCTACACCAACCCCACCGTGCGCGCCCTCGAGGACGCCGTGTCCGGCCTGGAGGGCGGCGCCGGGGCGTTCGCCACCGGGTCCGGCATGGGCGCCATCAACACCGTGCTGTTCGCCCTGCTCAAGCCCGGCGACCACGTGATCGCGCAGAAGTCCCTGTACGGCGGGACGGCCGCGATACTCAACGAGCTCGCCGCCCGCTTCCGCGTCGATGTCACCCACGTCTCCGAGGCCGACCCGGACGCGGTCCGCCGGGCGGTGCGCCCCGAGACCAGGCTGCTGTACCTGGAGACGATCTCCAACCCGATGGTCCTCGTCGCCGACCTGCCCGGGATGTGCGCGACGGCCCGCGAGCTGGGGCTGGTCTCGGTGGTGGACAACACGTTCGCCTCGCCGGTGCTCTGCCGCCCGATCGAGCACGGCGCCGACGTCGTCGTCCACTCCACCACCAAGTACCTGTCGGGGCACACCGACGTCGTCGGCGGCCTGGCCGTCTTCCGCGACCGAGAGCTGTACGACAAGGTCTGGCACTTCTCCACCGCGCTCGGCGCCTCGGCGGACCCCTTCGCGGCGTGGCTGACGCTGCGCGGCCTGCAGACGCTGGGCCTGCGCATGGAGCGCCACTGCTCCAACACCCGCCTGCTCGCCACCCGGCTGGCCGAGCACCCCGCCGTCGCCGCCGTCCACTGGCCGGGGCTGCCGTCGCACCCGTCGTACGAGCTCGCCGGCAAGCTGCTGCCGGACTTCGGCGGCGTGTTCTCCTTCGACCTCGTGGGAGGCCGCGCGGCGGGGGAGAGGTTCATGAAGTCCGTACGGCTCGCGCTGCTGGCGCCGTCGCTGGGCGGCGTCGAGACGCTCACCATGCACCCCGCGACCACCTCGCACCGCTCGCTCAGCGCCGATGAGCTGGCCAGGCACGGCATCGACGAGGGCACGGTACGTCTCGCGGTCGGCATCGAGCACCCGGAGGACCTCTGGGCCGACATCGAGCAGGCGTTGGCAGACTAGACCGGGACCCAGAGCGTGTACGACGGAAGGACGGCCCCATGACGGTGACGTACGAGGACGTGACGGGCGCGGCCCGCCGCATCGCGGGGCACGTGCTGCGCACGCCGGTCCTGGAGGTGTCGCCGGGGCTGTTCCTCAAGCTGGAGCAGCTCCAGCACTCGGGGTCGTTTAAGGTACGCGGGGCGTTCAACCGGATCCTGTCCGCGGGGGAGCTGCCGCCGGCGGGCGTGATCGCGGCCAGCGGCGGCAACCACGGCCTTGCCGTGGCCCACGCGGCCCGCGCGCTCGGCGTCCGGGCCGAGATCTTCGTGCCCGAGGTGACGAACCCGGTCAAGGTGGCCGGTCTGCGGACCCTGGGCGCGGAGATCCGGCAGACCGGGGCCATCTACGCGGAGGCCGCCGAGGCCGCGGCCAAGCGCGCCGCCGAGACGGGCGCGCTCGCGGTCCACGCCTACGACCAGCCCGAGGTGATCGCCGGCCAGGGCACCGTCGGGCTGGAGCTGGCGGAGCAGGTGCCGGGGGTGGACACAATCGTCGTGGCGGTGGGCGGCGGCGGCCTGATCGCCGGCGTCACCCTCGGCGCTGGAGCTTTGAACGCAGGAGCCCTGACCGCAGGGGCCGTGAACACAGGAGCCCTGACCGCGGGGTCCTTGAACACAGGGTCCCTGACCGCGGGGGCCCTGGACGTGGCGTCGCCGGACGCCGGGGCGCCCGGCGACGGGACGACGGGGCCGCGGATCGTCGCCGTGGAGCCGGAGCTCATCCCCACCCTGCACGAGGCGCTGCGGGCCGGGAAGCCGGTGCAGGTGCCGGTGAGCGGCGTGGCGGCCGACGCCCTCGGCGCCAGCAGGATCGGCGACCTGGCCTTCGGCGTCTGCTCGCGGGCGGGCGTGCGCAGCGTGCTCGTGCCGGACGAGGCCATCGTCGCGGCCCGGCGCACGCTGTGGGAGCGCCACCGGGTGGTGGCCGAGCCCGCGGGCGCCACCGCGTACGCGGCGCTGTTGTCGGGCGCGTACACACCGGCACCCGGCGAGCGGGTCGCCGTCGTCGTCTGCGGCTCCAACACCGACCCGGCCACCCTGAACGCGGAGTGACACCGCGGCCCCCGCGCTGACCCGGCCACAGTGAACGCGGAGTGACACCGCCGCTCCCGCGCTGACCCGGCCACCGTGAACGCGGCGTGACCCCGCCGCGGCGGGAAGCCGCGGCGGGGACGGCGGGTCAGCGGTAGGTGTGCTCGCGGGCCGGGAAGGCGCCGGTGACGACGTCCTCGGCGAAGGCGCGGGCCGCGCGGTCGAGGTCGCCGGCCAGGTCCGCGTACGTCTTGACGAACTTCGCCGGGCGCGGCGTCAGCCCCATGAGGTCCTGCCAGACGAGCACCTGCGCGTCCGTGGCCGGCCCCGCGCCGATGCCGATCGTGGGGATCGACAGCGACGTCGTCACGCGTTCGGCCAGCTCGGCCGGCACGCACTCCAGCACCACCGCGAACGCGCCCGCCCGCTCCAGGTCCTTGGCGTCCTTCATCAGCTCCTCGCCCGACTCGCCGCGCCCCTGGACGCGGTAGCCGCCGAAGACGTTGACCGACTGCGGCGTCAGCCCGAGGTGGCCCATGACCGGGACCCCGGCCGACACCAGCGTCTCCACCTGGGGCAGCACCCGGTGTCCGCCCTCCAGCTTGACGGCGTGGGCGCCGGCCTCCTTCAGGAAGCGGGCCGCCGACTCCAGGGCCTGCGCCGGAGACGCCTGGTAGGAGCCGAACGGCAGGTCGGCGACCACGAGCGCGCGCGAGGAGCCGCGCACGACGCCGGCCGTCAGCGGCAGCAGGTCGTCCACGGTGACGGGGACCGTGGAGTCGTAGCCGTACACGACCATGGCCGCCGAGTCGCCGACGAGCAGGACCGGCACGCCCGCCTCGTCGAACACCCGTGCCGTCATGGCGTCGTAGGCCGTGAGCATCGGCCACCGCTCGTGGCGCTCCTTGGCCGCCGCCAGGTCGCGGACGGTGACGCGGCGCCCGGTGGCGCCCCCGTACAGGGTGGTGGGAGGGGGTGGGGGCAGGGTGGAAGAAGACATGTCGAACGCTCCAGAAAGGTCTCGAGGCGCCCCAGCGGCGTACCCGGACCCTTCGATGATGCCATCCGCGAAAACCTGTGGCGAGACTGTCGGTGCCGCTTGCCACAATGGGTGCGGAGGTAAGCAATCACCATGGCTCTCGAACCTTACCGGCGTCTGCTGCGGCTGCCCGGCGTTCCCGTCCTGCTCCTCGTAGGACTGCTGGCCCGCGTGCCGTCGACCGCGACCGGCATGGCGCTGACGCTGCACGTGGTCGAGAGCATGAAGCTCGGCTTCGGGCAGGCCGGGCTGGTCACCATGGCCAGCACGGTCGGCATGGCGGTCGGCTCGCCGCTGTCCGGCAGGCTCGTGGACAAGCATGGGCTGCGCCCGGTGCTGGCCGTCACGACGGGGGCGCAGGCCGCGTTCTGGGCGTGCGCGTGGGCGCTGCCGTTCCCGGCGCTGGTGGCCGCGGCGGCGCTCGCGGGCCTGCTGGCGCTGCCGGTGTTCAGCGTGATCAGGCAGTGCCTGGCGGCCATGGTGCCGCTGGAGCAGCGCCGCATGGGCTTCTCGCTCGACTCGATGATCGTCGAGCTGTCGTACATGACGGGTCCCGCGCTCGCCGTGGCCGGCGTCACCACGCTGGGCAGCGGCCCCACCATGGCGATCATCGCGGGTGGCATGACGGCCGCCGGCCTGGGGCTGATCGCGCTGAATCCGCCGACCCGCTCGGCCGAGGAGCTCGCGAGGCCGGAGGCCCGCGTGCCGCGCCGGCGGTGGCTCACGCCCGGCCTGGTCGCGCTGCTCGGCACCGCCGCCGCGGCCACGTTCGTGCTGACGGCGAGCGAGCTGGCCCTGATCGGCACCATGAAGAACGCCGGGGAGACGGCGTGGGTGGGCCTCGCCGTCGCCGTGTGGTGCGTCTACTCGCTGGTGGGCGGGTTCGTGTACGGCGGGCTGAGCCGGGGGTTCTCGCCCCTGGTGCTCATCGCGCTGATGGGGCTGCTGACCGCGCCCGTGGGCCTGGCCGGGGCCGACTGGCGCTGGCTGGTGCTGGCGCTGCTGCCCGCCGGCCTGCTGTGCGCGCCGTCGCTGTCGTCCACGGTCGAGGCCGTGAGCGGGCGGGTGCCCGCCGGGGCGCGGGGTGAGGCGATGGGCCTGCACGGCACCGCCCTGCTGGTCGGCGGGGCGGTGTCCGCGCCCGTCGCCGGCGCGATCATCGACGAGCACGGCCCGGCCTGGGCCTTCGCCGTGGCCGGCATGGTGTGCGTGGCCATGGTGGCCGTCGCGGTGCCGTTCTGGCGCGGGCGCGCGGTGAGCGCCGCGTCGGCCGCCGCGGAGGAGCCGGCGGCCGTCTCCACGCGCTGACGGGGCGGCTGCTGTTCGGGTTCCGTTCACGAGCTCGACCGAACCAGTTTCGAAACGACACCGTCGCGTATCGGAATATCATGCGATACGGTGGCGTTGCGAAACTTTGACGTATCGAAATGAGGAGTTCGCATGGAAACCCACGCAGGCCATCCGCGCCGGTGGACGATCCTCGGTGTGCTGGTCTTCAGCCTCTTGGCGGTCGTGCTCGACAACACCATTCTCAACGTGGCGATGAAGACCATCGCCGACCCCGTCCACGGTCTGGGCGCGACGCAGAGCGAGCTGGAGTGGGCGATCAACTCCTACACCCTGGTGTTCGCCGGACTGCTGTTCACCTTCGGCGTGATCGGTGACCGCACCGGCCGCAAGCGGATGCTCTTCGTCGGCATGCTGCTGTTCGGCCTGTCCTCGCTGGCCAGTGCCTACTCCCAGGATCCCACCCAGCTGATCCTGGCCCGTGCGGCGATGGGCATCGGCGGCGCGGCCATCATGCCGGCCACCCTGGCCATCATCTCCAACGTCTTCCCGCCCGCCGAGCGCGGCAAGGCGATCGGCATCTGGGCGGGCGGCGTCGGGCTGGCCGTGGCCATCGGCCCGATCACCGGCGGCCTGCTGATCGAGAAGTTCTGGTGGGGCTCGGTCTTCCTCGTCAATGTGCCGATCGTGATCATCAGCATGATCCTCATCGGCGTCATCGTGCCCGAGTCGCGTGACCCCAAGCCGTCCAAGCTCGACCCGGTCGGCGTGCTGCTGTCCATCATCGGTCTCGTCGCGGTCGTCTACGGCATCATCCGCGGCGGCGAGCTGGCCACCGTCACCGACCCGGCCGTCTACCTCCCCGCCCTGGGCGGCGTCGCGGTGCTCGCCGTGTTCGCCTGGTGGGAGCGGCGCATCGACAACCCCGTCTTCGACGTCCGCAACTTCGGCAACGTCCGCTTCAGCTCGGCCATCGGCATGATGGGCATCGTCTTCTTCGCGATGATGGGCGGGATGTTCTTCCTGACCTTCTACCTGCAGATCGTGCTCGGCTTCAGCCCGGTCCAGGCGGGAGCGCTGATGATCCCGTTCGCGGCGGCGCAGCTCATCTTCGCCCCGCTCAGCCAGCGCGTGAACCAGCGCTTCGGCGGCAAGCTCGCCTCCGGCGTCAGCATGGCCGTGATCACCCTGGTCCTGGTGAGCTACGCGTTCCTCGACCAGAACACGCCCATCCTGCTCATCGAGGTGATCTTCTTCATCCAGGGCGCCGCGATGGCCAACATCATGCCGCCCGCCACCACCGCGATCATGGAGTCGCTGCCCAGGGAGAAGGCCGGCGTCGGCTCGGCCATGAGCAACACCGTCCGCCAGGTGGCCGGCGCGCTCGGCGTGGCCGTCCTCGGCTCGGTGCTGTCCTCCAGCTACCGCGGCGAGATCGCCCCGCACCTGACCGGCCTGCCCGAGGCCGTGCGGCACGCCGCCGGTGAGTCCCTCATGGCGACGGACGCCGTCTCCCACGCGCTCGGCGCCCGCGGCCAGGGCCTGATGGAGCCGGCCTACGACGCCTTCATCCACGGCATGCACATCACCGCCCTGGTGTCGGCGGCCATCGCGCTGCTCGGTGTCGCCGTGGTCGCGAAGTGGATGCCCGGCAAGCCCGCCCCCGTGCAGCAGGCGGAGGCGAAGGAACCAGCGGTAGTGTGAGGCCGCGATGACGATGCAGGAGATGGCGCAGGGAACGGCGGCGGCCGCCCGTCCGGCGGGCCGCCCCCGCAGCGAGAAGGCCGAGAAGGCGATCGTCGAGGCGACCCTCGACCTGATCGCGGAGGGCATGGGCGTGGCCGAGCTGTCCATCGAGGCGATCGCCTCACGGGCCGGAGTCGGCAAGACGACCATCTACCGGCGCTGGTCCAACAAGGAGGACCTGGTCGTCGACGCCCTCGCCACCCTCAAGGCCCCACCGCCGCCGGTCGCGGGCGTCTCGGTCCACGACGACCTGGTGACCCTCCTGTCGGCCATGCAGGACGAGAAGCGCAAGTCCCGCACCCGCTGCATCATCAACATCGCCATGAGCGACGCCGACCGCTACCCGCGGCTCATGGAACGGTTCGTGAAGATCGCCATCGAGCCGCGCAAGCAGGCGGTGCGCGACGTGGTCCAGCGTGGCATCGACTCCGGCGAGCTCAGGCCCGACGTCGACGTGGAGGTGGCGCTCGCGACCCTGTCGGGCGCCATGCTCTGGCACACCAAGTGGGGCAACGGCGACGTCACCGACGACTTTTCCACCCGGGTCGTCGACCAGGTCCTGAGCGGCCTTACCAGCCGCTGACCGCCCTTCCCTCCCTGCTCCCTTCCTGTTCCCTTCTGTCACGGCCGTCCCGGCTCCCGCCCGGGGCGGCCGTCGCGTCGCGGAGCGGGGCGTCGGTGACGGTCCGCCGCCCCGCAGGAGGCGGACCGGGCTCAGGTCAGCGCGTACAGCGTTACGAGCCCACCCATGAGCACGAGGACGCCGCTGTGGAGCAGCAGCCCGCAGCGCCCGCGGCGTCGAGCGTCCCGATCACCCGCCACAGCCGGGGCGGCGGTCGCCCGTCAGCGGATGCGCACGTTCCACTGCTCCTCGCTGACCTGCTTGAGCACCGTCCGGACGAGCAGAACGCCCATCCCGGCGACGACCAGCACACCGATGGCGAGGATGAGGATGTAGCCGATGTCCATGAGTTCCCCCCGATTTTCTCGTTACCGTCCTTTCGGGGAGGATCGGGCATCGGTTGCCTTCGCGGGAGTGGCCGGGGCGAAAGGTTGCGGCGCTCACCAGGTGACCGGAAGCTCCACGAGTCCGCCGGTGAGCTGTCCGGTCCGGGGCCGGAGCCGTTCGACGGGCACCGCAAGCCGCATGTCCGGAAATTTCTGGATCAGCTGCGAGAAGGCGGTGCGGAGTTCGATACGGGCGAGAGGCGCGCCGATGCAGTAGCGCGCCCCGTGCCCGAAGGAGAGATGCCCCGGCCCCCGCCGTGTGGCGTCGAAGGTGCCGGGCCGCTCGAACGTCGCCGGGTCGTGGTTGGCGGCGTCCGTGTCCAGCGGGACGAGATCGCCGGCCTTGACCGCGGCGCCGCCGAGTTCGAAGGCGGTCCGCGCGTACCTCGGGACGCCGGTGGTGGCCCCCGCCGGCGCCGCCCGCAGGACCTCCTCGACGGCGCCGTCCACGAGGCCGGGGTCGTCCGCCAGGGCACGCCACCGGTCGTGGTCCGCGAGCAGGAGGGCCGCCCCGAGGCCGATCTGGGCGACCGTCGTCTCGTGGCCGGCGAACAGCAGCATCATGGACCGCCTGGCGACCTCGTCGTCGGCGTCGGGCCACTCGCACAGGCGCGAGATCACGTCGTCCGCCGGTTCGCGCCGCTTGCGTCGTACGAGCTCCAAGCCGTACCGGTAGAGCTCGGCCAGCCCGGCTGCCGAGCGGGCGTGGTCGGTGGTGTCGAGGGCCGCCTCGCTCCACGCGCGGATCCCCGCTCTCGTCCGCGCCGCGGACGCCGACCCCGACGGGTTCCGGCTGCTGTTCCGCTACGCCGCCCGCGAGCCGGAGTTCCGCGACGTCCTCGACTCCTTCATGGCCACGTCCGTCGACCTCGGGCACCGGCAGCTCCGCGAGCGGGTCCCCGACCCCGGCTGGGCCGCCTGGGCGGCGCGGCTGGCCTTCGCCGTGGCCGTCGAGGGCGTCATCGCCTGGCTCGACACGGGCCGCCCCGACCCCGCGACGGCCGCCGAGCGCATCACCCGGGCGGTCCGCGGCGTCATCGCCGCGGCCTCGACGGAGCTCTGACCTCGTCGGCCCGCGCGACGGCAGGTACCGGAACAGCGGCACGCCCCTGTCGGCCCAGGACCGGCGGGACGCTCTCCGGCCGGCGGCGGAAGGGCTGCAGGAGCGCCACCTCGGGGTCTGCCGCGTCCTGTGGCCGCAGTGCCCGCGTCACCGGCTCCTGATCCGCCGCCGGGGCCGCCTCAGGGCCGCAGGAGGAAGTCAGGCGGTGACGCCGCCCAGGCGGGTGCCCGCAGGGTGTCGAGGGCGGCGACGATCTTCCGTTCCTCGTAGGTGAAGTGCGACTCGACCAGGGCCGCGAGGCCGTCGAGCTCGCCGCGCACGCGCCGGGCCTCCGCGGCGCCGGTCGTGGCGAGGCCGTCGAGGAGGTCCTGGAGCGTCCGCAGCATGTCGCTGACCTGGCGATGGTCGCGCGCCAGCTCCTCCAGGACGGGCCGCAGCTCCGGTACGTGCTCGGCGAGGGCGGGGAAGGCCACGGCGTCCTCGCCGGTGTGGTGGCGTTCGAGGGCCGAGCAGAAGGCCAGGCAGTGGGCCTGGAGCTCCTTCGGCCGCGCGGCCCGGCCATCGAGATGGGCGTCGAGGTCCCGGCGCAACCGGGCCAGTTCGGCACGGAGCCGGCGGTGAACGTCGATCAGCTGGTCCCCGAACGCCGCGAGGCGGTCGCCGGGTGTGGTGGTGGGTCGCATGGATGTCCCATGGTCCGGCGCCTCCATGCCCTCGGCGATCTGCTTGCCGGGTACACGCGACGCTGAGACCGGATTCCATCACCCGGCCGGCGCCCGGTCAACTTCACGCCGCGTTCTCCTCCCCACACCCGGCCGCAGGCCGTTGGTCGCGCTGAACGCGCCTTGAGACCTTGGGCGTTGTCGAATCGCAGCGTCAACGGTCACCGGATCCTGTCGAGGTCGATCAGGTAGAGCCGGTCGCCCACGGTGTAGCTGAGGAGCCGGCCGGTCGGATCCGTGGCCGGCAGGCCGATGCTCTGGCCCTCACCCCGGAAGCCGAGGTCGCCCGATGTGCCGGTGTCCACATCGTAGAGCCCCACGCCCTCAGGGCCGCGGTCGCCGTACACCGAGGCGAAGAAACGGTCCTGCGTCGGCGGGTTCAGCATGGCCGACCCGCTGGGCAGAGCCTTGTACGCTGAACCGTCCCGGTGCCGGGCGAAGCTCTTGTCATCGGCGGTCCGACCGAGGCAGATCGTCACGCCGCAGATCTGGATCTTCTCGCCGGGCTCGGTGACAGCCGTCCTGGTCTCGCCGGTCTCGACGTTCACGATCCGGGAGTACACGGTGCCATGGGGCTCCCCTCCCTTCCCGGGCGTGCCGATCCACGGCCAGGCGAGCAGGTGCATCCCGGCCCCTCCCTTGACCAATTCCGCCGTCCCGCCCGCGAGGGGGACGGAGTAGACCCCGCCGGTGTAGAGCGAGAACACGATCCTTTCGCCGGCCACCGCCAGCATGTCGATCCCGCTGCCGTCGCCCTTCTTGATGCTCTGGGTGCCGACGAGCCGCGGCTTCCCGCCCTCCACGGGTACGGTTCACAGGCTGGCGACGCGGTTCTTGCTGCCGGTCCACCAGGCGACGTGCCCGTTCCCCACGGCGAGACCGTTGGCGAAGCCGCTCTCGTCCTCGGGCTTCGTGCAGCCTGGCCATCGTGGTGTGTGCGTAGCTCTCGGGGTTCTCCTTGCTCCGCAGCCGGGGCCAGGCGGCGCGCAGCTTCAGAAGCGCCTCCTGGACCAGGTCGGCCGCGTCGTGCGGATTGCCGGCCAGCATGTAGCCGTAGCGCAGGAGCGCTTCGCCGCGTTCGGCGACGAACTCCGCGAAACGGGGATCAGCATCCAACAGTCGTCGCCCTTCGTCGTTCCTTCACATCTCAGAGGAACGGGGTGGGGAAACTGTTGCACGGGAAGCCTCTCACCAGGGGCGCGACCGCCCGCTGGGCAGGCGGCGCCGTATGTCGAAGGACGGCTCCTGGGACGCAGGTCAGGTGGTCTCGCGCCAGCGGTTGGTGATGGGCAGGCGGCGGTCGCGGCCGAAGTTCTTCGGGGTGATCTTCGGCCCCGGCGGGTACTGGCGCCTCTTGTACTCGGCCAGGTCCACCAGCCGGATGATCCGCGCCACCAGATCAGGGTCGTGGCCCGCGTCGATGAGCTCCCGGGAGCCCATGTCCTTCTCCACGTAGTCGTCCAGCAGCCGGTCCAGCACCTCGTACGGCGGGAGCGAGTCCGTGTCGCGCTGGTCGGGGCGCAGCTCGGCGCTGGGCTCCTTGGTGATGGAGTTCTCCGGCACGGGACGGTCGGCGCGCAGCAGGAACGACGGGTCGGTGTGCTGGTTGCGCCACCGGGCGAGCTCCCACACCATCGTCTTCGGCACGTCCTTGATCGGCGCGAAGCCGCCCGCCGAGTCGCCGTAGAGGGTGGAGTAGCCGGTGGCCAGCTCGCTCTTGTTGCCCGTGGTGAGCACCAGGTGGCCGTGCTCGTTGGACAGACCCATGAGGATCATGCCGCGGACGCGCGCCTGGAGGTTCTCGGCGGACAGGCCGGACAGCTCGATCTCCTTCTCGAACGCGTCCACGATGTCGGCGATGGGAGCGACGCGGGCGCTGACCCCCTGGCGGCGTACCAGCTCCTCGGCGTCGCCGAGCGAGTGGTCGGAGGAGTAGCGGGACGGCATGAGCACCACGTTGACCCGGTCGGGGCCGATCGCGTCGGAGGCGATGGTGGCGGTCAGCGCCGAGTCGATGCCGCCGGACAGGCCCAGGATGACCGACTGGAAGCCGTTCTTGGCGACGTAGTCGCGCACGGCCAGCACCAGCGCCGAGTACACCTCGGCGTGCAGGTCGAGCCGCTCGGCGACGACCGGGGGCTGCGGCTCGTACGGCGGGACGGGCTCGGACGACAGCACCAGCCGCTCCACGGTGATCGTGGACCCGTCGCCCGCGTCGTACGGGAACCGGCCCGGCTCGTCCGTGGACACCGGCAGGTCGAGGTCCACGGTGAGCAGCTCCTCCCGGAACTGCCCGGCCCGCGCGACCAGCTCGCCGGAGGCGTCCACCACCAGCGAGTCGCCGTCGAAGACCAGCTCGTCCTGCCCGCCGACCTGGTTGGCGTACACGAGCGCGCAGCCGGCCTCGCGTGCCCGCCGCGCGCACAGCTCCAGCCGGACGTCGTCCTTCTCCTTCTCGTACGGCGAGGCGTTCGGCACGACGAGCAGCCCGGCGCCGGCCCGGCCGACGACGGACACGGGGCCGCCCTCCTGCCACAGGTCCTCGCACACGGCGATGGCGACGTCGACGCCGTGCAGCCGGAAGACCGGCAGCCGGTCGCCGCGGACGAAGTAGCGGTACTCGTCGAACACGCCGTAGTTGGGCAGGTGGTGCTTGGCCGTGCGGGTCACCACCTCCCCCCGGTGGAGGAGGGCGGCGGCGTCGAGCGGGGCGCCCTTGGGCTGGCCGACACGGGGCGCCAGGCCGGCCCGGTCGACGTGCCCGACGACCACGGGCAGCTCGCCGAGCCCCTCGTCGCGCAGCCGCACGGCCGTCTCCTGGAGCGTCCTGACGCTGGCGTCCACGAACGACGTGCGGAGCACCAGGTCCTCGACCGGATAGCCGGTGAGGAACATCTCGGTGAACACCACGAGATGGGCGCCGCGGTCGGCGGCGTCCCGCGTCCACGCCACGAGCTTGTCGGCGTTGCCGGTGAGGTCGCCTACGGTGGGGTTGGTCTGTGCGAGGGCGATGCGCAGTTGAGCCACGCGACCAGCCTAATACGCCGTGATTTTTATCGTCCCAGCGACGAGAAGCGGGCTATCTTCCGACGGCCGTCCCGGGGGTGACCAGGCCGGACTCGTAGGCGGCCACGACGAGCTGCGCCCGGTCGATGAGCCCGAGATGATCGAGCAGCGCCGCCACCTCGGCCGCCACGGCCGGCTCGGCCAGGGCGAGGGTCCGCGCGATCTGCTGGTTCGTCAGGCCGCGGGCCACGAGCTTGAGCACGTCGATCCGGTCGTCGGACAGCCCGGCCAGCGCCGGGGGAGAGCCCGGGTCCGTACGGCCCGCGAACCCGGCGATGATCCGCGTCGTCACCGCCGGGTCGATCAGCGCGTCGCCGGCCGCCGCGGCCCGGATCGCGGCCACGAACTGCTCCGGCGGGGACGTCTTCAGCACGAACCCGCTCACGCCCGCCCGCAGCGCCGCGTACAGGTTCTCGTCGCTGCCGAACGTGGTCATCACGATCACCTTGGGCGGGCGCTCGTCCGCCAGGATCCGGCGCGCGGCGGCCAGTCCGTCCAGGCGCGGCATCTGGATGTCGAGCAGCACCACGTCGGGGCGGGTCTCCCGGGCGAGCGCGATCGCCTCCTCGCCGTCCGCCGCCTCACCGGCCGGCTCCAGCCCGGCCTCGTCGCTCAGGACGGTACGCAGCCCGGCCCGTACCAGCGCCTGGTCGTCGGCCACCAGCACCCGCAGCGCGGACCCCGGGGAAACCGGGGAAGCCGGGGACGCGGACGGCTCCTCCAGACGCTGGGCGAGCATGTCGCCCTCCAGGCGCTGCAGCCCGCTGGTCAGATCCAGCCCCAGCTCGTCCCGCCAGATCGACCGCGCCCGCCGCAGCGCGCCGAGCGCGTCGCCCTGCCGGCCGGTCCGGTACAGGGCCAGCGCCAGCAGCCGCCACGCCTCCTCGCGCAGCGGGTACGCCGAGGCGTGCGCCTCCAGGTCGGCCACCAGCGCCGTCGCCCGGCCGAGCGCGAGCCCCGCGCCGGCGCGCCGCTCCACCGCGATCAGCCGCAGCTCCTCCAGCCGTCCCGCCTCCGTGACCGCCCACGTCAGATCGGCGAACTCCGCCAGCGCGGGCCCCCGCCACAGCGCGAGGGCCTCCTCCATGGCCGTCCACACCCGCGCCGGATCGCCGTCCGACCGGACGAGGCCCTCGAACCGCCAGGCGTCCACCTGCTCGCCGCCGGCGCGCAGCGCGTAGCCGGGGGCGGCCGACACCAGCACCCCGGCCTCCTCGCGTGGGGCGCGGCCGGGTTCGAGCGCGCGGCGCAGCCGCGAGACGTACCCCTGGATGGTCGACAGCGCCTGCGCGGGCGGGTCTCCCGGCCAGAGCTCGTCGATGAGCGTGGTCACGGGCACGGCGCGACCCCCGGCCACGAGCAGGCGCGCGAGCACCGCTCGTTGCCGCCGGCCGCCGAGATCGAGGGGGACGCCGTCGGACCAGGCATGGAACGGTCCCAGCGCGGTGAATGTCAGCATGGCAGAGGTAAGCGTAGAGCCGTTGGATGTCGGGAGATATGGCGTTTTCCTACAGCGCTTCGCAGCAGGGCGGCGAGGTGCTTCACAGCGGGAGGTCCGCCTGGACGACGGTGCCGCCGCCCTCGCGCGGCCGTACGACGCAGGTGCCGCCCAGCTCGGCGGCCCGCTCGCGCATCGACGACAGCCCCACGCCGGCCCGCGCGTCCGGCGGGACGCCACACCCATCGTCGGCGACGCCCACCCGCAGCACGGCGCCCCGCCCGCTGCCCGCGGCCTCCCGCGTGAGGCCGCCTCCCGCGGCCTCCCCGGTGAGGCGCCGCAGCGTGACGTCGATCCGGGTGGCGCCGGAGTGCTTGCGCGCGTTCGTCAGGGCCTCCTGCACGATGCGGTACGCCGCCACCTCCACGGCCGCCGGCAACCCGGTCAGCTCGCCTGACGTCTCGACCGGCGCCCCGGCAAGCTCCTCGACGGCTCCCGCCAGGCCCAGCTCGTCCAGCGCGGGCGGGCGCAGGCCGTACACGAGCTGCCTGATGTCACAGGTGACCGTGTCCATGCCGGCGCGCAGGTCGGTGAGCAGCCGCTCGGCGCGCTCGGGCGAGTCGCGCAGGGTCAGCCGGGCCGCGTTGATCGACATCGCCATGCCGCTGAGCGACTGCCCGAGGCCGTCGTGCAGGTCGCGGCGCAGCCGCCGGCGCTCCTCCTCGCGGGCCGTGATGATCCGCTCACGCGAGTGCCGGAGCGCGGCCGTCATCCGTACGGCATGGGCGGCGTCCGAGATGAACGGCGCGATCGTCGCGAGCACTCGCTCGTCGTGCGCGGCCGGGAACCGCCGCCGCTCCGTCGGCCCCACCAGCAGCAGCCCCACCGGCGTGCCGTGCCGGATGAGCGGCACCGTGCGGGCCGGGACGCCGAGCGTGCCCGCCACGGTCGTGACGTCGTCGACCTCGACCGCGACGCCCGTCACGGACAGCCCTTCGCGCAGCACCTCCAGCGTCGCCAGCAGCCCGTGGCCGGGGTCGGCGAGCTGGAGGTGGAGCTTGAGCCGCTCGGCCAGCGCGTCCGGGTCGCCGGTGCTGCCGTAGAGCAGGCGGTCCACACCGCGCTGGAACAGCCGGTGCATCGGCTGGAAGAACGCCCCGGCGAACAGCGCCGCCACGAGCCCCGCCACCCGGTCCACCCCCGACAGCAACAGGCTCGACGCCGCCCCGGCCGCCAGGTAGACGCCGCCGACCATGACCAGCAGGCCGGTGCCGACCAGGGCCCTGCTGATCAGCGTGTCGATGTCGAACAGCCGGTATCGCAGGATCGCGACCGCGATCGCCGCCGGGATGAGCGGGATCCCCAGCGACGCCAGCCACCAGAACGGGTCGCCGAGCATCCACGGGACGAGCAGCCCGGGCAGCGTCACCAGCAGCCACAGCAACTGCCGCCGTTCGACCGCGTCACCCCTGGCGAACCGCACGGCCAGCGACACGAACGCCAGCCCCATGGCGGCGGCGACCGTCCAGTGGGCCGCCTCCCGCAGGGGATGGCTGCGGACGGACACGGCGGCCCAGTCAAGGGCGACGCCGGCCAGGGCCAGACCGGCCACCCACCCCCACCTCCTGGCCGGCAGCCTCCCGGTCGGGTAGAGGAGCGGCAGGAGGACGCCGAGGGTCAGCTGGCCGACCTGCCAGGTGACGTTCACGATCGGCCAGTGCAGCGGCGGGCCGTCGATGAGCAGGTTGAGGTTCGCGGCCAGGATGTTGGCCGCCGAGCCCAGCCCGCCCACCACCAGCAGCCACCCGATGACCAGGCGCGGCCTGCCGTGCACGAGAACCGCGCCGAACAGCGAGAACGCCGTGCCCGCGACGTCCTCGGGGGCGAACGGCAGCGGCGTGTACGACGGCTGCGGGAGCTGGGCGGTCACCCAGATGTCGGTCAGCTCGAAGACGACGGCCAGCGCGGCGAGGCCGATCGCCACCCCTCGCGCCCGTCCGGCGTGGCGCATCCCACCCGTCCTTTCGACCCCGTGGACTTCGCTCGGGGAGGAAAATATCGGGCGGATGCCACCATCCGATCAACAGCCGCTCAACGCCGGGTGGAGGTCAGCGGCGGCGGACGGCGGGGCCGAGGGCGAGCATGCCGGCCGCCGACACCAGTCCCAGCCCGCCGATCGTGAACCACAGCGCCTCCGGCCCGACCCCCAGCAGGGTCCCGCCGAGGAGCGGGGCCAGCACCGAGGACGCCGACCAGGCGAACCCCGACAGTCCCGCGTACCGGCCGCGCAGGTGGGCGGGCGCCAGCCGGGCCACGACCGTTCCGGCGATGCCGGCCGTGATGATCTCCCCGACCGTCCACACGACGATGGTCAGCGCCAGCCCCGTGACGGTGGTGACGAACGCGGTCAGCCCGAACCCGGCCGCCATGACGGCCAGCCCCAGCGCCATCGTCCGCGACGGGTCCCGGCGGCCCAGCCATCCGGACACCACGGGCTGCACGACGACGATGAGCACCCCGTTCAGCGCCATGGCCAGCCCGTAGTCGCCGGTCGGCATGCCCACGGCCTTGGTCATCGCGACCGGCAGCATCGTCACCGTCTGGGAGTACATGAGCGCATTGCCCAGCATGACCAGCGTGAACCCGACCATCACCCGGTCGCGCAGCACCACCCCGAACCCGCCCGCCGACTCCTGAGCCTCCGGGCGGGTCTCCGGGACGGCCCGCCACACCAGCACCGCGAACGCCACGCAGGTGGCCGCGTCGATCCAGAACAGCCAGGAGAACCCCATCCCCGCCAGCCGCCCGCCCACGGTCATGCCGAGGGCGTACCCGAGGTTGATCGCCCAGAACAGCAGCCCGTAGGCGCGCGGGCGCTCCTCCGGCGAGACGAGGTCGGCGACCAGCGCGCTGGAGGCGGGCCGGTAGACGTCGATCACCAGGCCGAGCAGGAACATCGCGGCCGTGATCGTGGTGAGTGAGGTGCTCGCCCCGAGCCACAGCATCACGGCGGCGGTGGCCAGCATGCCGCCCGCCAGCGTGGCCCGGCGGCCGATCCGGTCGGCCAGCACGCCGGCCAGCGGCTGCGACAGCAGCGACCCGGCGCCGAACACCGCCATCACGGCCCCGGCCGCCGCCACGGGCATGCCGCGCTCCTGCGTCAGGTAGACGCCGGTGAACGGCATGACCATCGTGCCCAGGCGGTTCACCAGCGTGCCGCTCCACAGGGCCCAGAACGGGCGCGGCAGCCCGCCGAGCGCGGACCGCAGGAAACCGGGCTTGTCCATCAGGGGCGTACTCACGGATCAAAGAGTGATGATTCCGGCCGCGATCGGCGAACGATTTAGGGCACACTAAAACGTGTGGCGGTGACATGGGTGCTGAAACCGGAGGACGTGGCACGCATCAGGTTCGCGTTCTCGCCGTTGTGGGAGCTGGTCGCCAGCCTCCGGACGCTGCGCGATCCGGCCCGGCAGTCGCTGCACCTGCCGTGGATCAAGTGCGTGCGTCCTCGCCTGGCCGGGCTGGACATGGAGGAGCTGTTCGCGCTCGTGCCCCCGGACGGCTACCTCGTCGACTTCGTCACCCCACCGCCCGACACGCCGCTGCCCGACCTCGCCACCGAGCTGGAGACGGTACGGCGGACCCCGCCGGAGCGGGCGCGGGCCGAGGCCGCCCGGGTCGTGGGCTCCGACCGGGCGGTGATCGAGCGGTTCCGCGCCGACCCGGCGGCCGGGGTGGCCCGCGTGGCCGACGCGCTGGAGGCGTACTGGGAGACGTGCCTGGCGGAGTTCTGGCCGCGCGTGTACGCGCTGCTGGAGCGGGACGTGCTGCGCAGGTCGCGGCTGCTGGCCACGGGCGGCGCGCGCGAGCTGTTCGCCGGGCTGGACCCGGCCGTGTCGTGGACGGGGGAGCGGCTCGTCGTCGAGCGGCCCTGGACCTGCTCGATCGGCGGGCTGCACGGCGACGGGCTGCTGCTGGTACCCAGCGCGTTCTTCTGGCCCGCCACGGCCGTCATGTCCGAGCCGTACCAGTCGATGCTCGTCTACCCGGTGTCCGGCGTCGGCACGCTGTGGGAGCAGGGACCGCCGCCCGCGCCCGGCGCGCTCGCCGCGCTCATCGGGCGCAGCCGGGCGCGGATCCTGCTCGCGCTGGCCGAGCCGGCCACCACGTCGGCGCTGGCCGACCGGATGGCGATCACCCGGGGCGCGGTCAGCCAGCACCTCGGCGTGCTCAGCGACAGCGGGCTGGCCATGGGCCTGCGCGTCGGCAAGGAGGTCGTCTACCGGCGCACCCCGACGGGCGACGCCCTCGCCCTCCACGCCCCCTGACCCGGGTGTTCACGGGCGCGCGTACCGGGTGGACTCCACCAGCCAGTCGATGTGCGCGCGCGGCGCCGCCAGATACGCGCAGGCGACCTTGCTGACGTCGCGCGCCACGCGCGGCCCCAGCTCGTCGAGCGGCAGCCGCCGCGCCGCCCGGTTCATGTCCTGGCAGCGCTCGGCGATCCGGTCGAGCACCCAGGCCACCGCCTCCGGCTCCGCCAGCCCCAGCTCGCGCGCCGCGACCACCACCAGGTTGTGCCCGTCGCCACGCTCCTTCGCCCGGGACGCCACGTCGTTGCACCACGCCGTCACGTCGTTGCAGGCGTCCACCAGCTCCCGCCACGCCTCGCAGCCGTGCAGCCACGCCGGCGCCTCCACCCGCAGGCACGGCTCGACCAGGTCGAAGACGTACGGGCCGACGGTCGCGCGGCGCAGCGCCGGGTACTGCCGCAGCGTCGGCACGAGGCCCGCCGCGCGGTTGGCCGCCTGCGCGCGGCAGGCGTCGTGGTGGCGGGCCAGGTTCGCGGCGAACCTGGCCCGCCACTGGTCGCTCATCCGCACGCTCGTCACCCGCCACAGGTCCGCGAACGCCGCCTCCAGCGGATGCGCGGAACGGCCCTCCAGCAGCCCCTGGAAGATCTCCAGCCGGCCCGGCCCCTCGTCCATCTCGTCGTCCAGGTGGAACAGCCACGTCAGCCACTGCGCGAACAGCGCCGCCGCGGCGGCGTCGAACTCGGCCAGCGCCCGCCCGGCGATCCGGTGGAACCCCACGCCCGGGTCCGCCTCCAGCCCGGTGCGCCTGGCCCAGTCGGCCACGGCCGCCTCGATCGCGTACACGGCCGGGTGCATCCGGCACGGCGCGGCCAGTGCCGGGACCCGCTCCGTCAGCGCCATCAGCGCCGCGGGGCCGCCGCCCGTCCAGGGCTGCTCGCCCGCACCGGGAGCCTCCGGTTCACCGGCGCGCGGGGCGGGCGCCAGCGGCTTCCAGTGCAGCACGGAGCGCAGCGCGGTCCGCACGGTCGCGATCACGGGGATGCTCACAAAGGCCCGAACAGCCAGTTGCCGGCCGCGCCGGGGTCCTCGCCCGTGTAGTACTGCCGGGCCGCCGCGACCAGCTCGTCCACCGTCAGCGTCCCGCGTCCCGTCCGGTCGAGCCGGTCGAAGGCCACGTCCACGTCGTCGTACGCGGTGCCGAACGCGCCGAGCATCGTCCGGAACTCGCGCCGCCCGACCAGCCCGTCGCAGTCCGGGTCGCACAGCGCAGCCACGGCCACCGTCGCCGGCCGGAACACCGGCTCGTACCGGTCACCCGACACGAACGCCCCGCGCATGCCCTCCCGGAAGTCCTCCCGCGACAGCCGGGACTCGCGGTCGCGGCCGAGCGCGTCCGCGAGTGCCGCCCAGATCGCGTCGAATCCGTCGACGAGCCCGCTGCCGGTGACCGACGTCGGCGACTCGCCGAAACCCACCAGGACACGCGCCCCCAGCCCCAGCAGGTCCTCGCGCTCGACCGAGCCGGCGCCGCCCGCGTCGATGTGGTCGAACGCCCGATCCAGCTTGTGATTGAGCAGGTCGATGGCCACCCATGCCTCCCCCGAGACCGACTGCGTGATCACAGTAGGTCGGGGCGGCCGGTTTGTCAGCGAGGCTCGCACCGGCACCCCACGTAACGTGTGCGAAACACGGACACGGCATGCTGGTAGGGACACGATGACTGACTGTCTTCATGAGGGGATGCCTTGGACCGCCAGCAGGAGTTCGTGCTCCGCACACTCGAGGAACGCGACATCCGGTTCATCCGGCTCTGGTTCACCGACGTCCTCGGCTTCCTCAAGTCCGTGGCCATCGCGCCGGCCGAGCTCGAGGGCGCCTTCGCCGAGGGCATCGGCTTCGACGGGTCGGCCATCGAGGGCTTCGCCCGCGTGTACGAGGCCGACATGCTGGCCAAGCCCGACCCGGCGACGTTCCAGATCCTGCCGTGGCGCAGCGAGACGCCCGGCGCGGGCCGCATCTTCTGCGACATCCTCATGCCCGACGGCTCGCCCTCCCACGCCGACCCGCGGTGGGTGCTCAAGCGCACGCTCGCCAAGTGCGCCGACATGGGGTTCACCTTCTACACCCACCCCGAGATCGAGTTCTTCCTGCTCAAGAGCCGCCCCGAGCCCGGCCGGCGGCCCGAGCCCATCGACTCCGGCGGCTACTTCGACCACACCCCGCACAGCTCCGGCCACGACTTCCGCCGCCAGGCGATCATGATGCTGGAGTCGATGGGCATCTCCGTCGAGTTCAGCCACCACGAGGGCGCCCCCGGCCAGCAGGAGATCGACCTGCGCTACGCCGACGCGCTCACCACGGCCGACAACATCATGACGTTCCGCCTGGTCATGAAGGAGGTGGCGCTGGAGCAGGGCATCTGGGCGTCCTTCATGCCCAAGCCGTTCACCGAGCACCCCGGCTCCGGCATGCACACCCACATGTCGCTGTTCGAGGGCGACCGCAACGCCTTCTACGAGGCCGGCGCCGACTACCAGCTGTCCAAGGTGGGCCGCTCGTTCATCGCCGGCCTGCTCAGGCACGCCGCCGAGATCACCGCCATCACCAACCAGTGGGTCAACTCGTACAAGCGGCTCTGGGGCGGCGCCGAGGCCATCGCCGGCCAGGGCGGCGAGGCCCCCTCCTACATCTGCTGGGGCCACAACAACCGCTCGGCCCTGGTCCGGGTGCCCATGTACAAGCCGCACAAGGGCGGCTCGACGCGGATCGAGTTCCGCTCGCTGGACTCCGCCTGCAACCCGTACCTCGCCTTCGCCCTCGTCCTCGCCGCCGGCCTCAAGGGCATCGAGCAGGGGTACGAGCTCCCGCCCGCCGCCGAGGACAACGTCTGGACCCTCACCAGCGCCGAGCGCCGCGCCCTCGGCATCCGGCCGCTGCCGCAGTCGCTCGACGAGGCCATCGCCGTCATGGAGCAGAGCGAGCTGGTCGCCGAGACGCTCGGGGAGCACGTCTTCGACTTCTTCCTGCGCAACAAGCGGGCGGAGTGGCGCGACTTCCGGCGCCAGGTCACGGAGTTCGAGCTGGGCCGCTACCTGCCGGTGCTGTAGGCCCGAGAAGCAAGGCCTTCACGAGGGGGGCGCGCTCCGCGCGTGGGGACGCTCAGGCGTGCTCCCCAGGGGGCTCCGCCCCCTTCGACCCCCGGCGGGCGCCTCACCCGTTACGGCTGTCGACTTCGATCTGCTCGTCCGGGCGATATCCGTAGGCCGCTTCACGCACGGCGGCGTCGTTCTCCAGTATGGCGCCGAACGCGCCGCCGATCGTGGCAAGCGAGGCGGCCAGCCAGGCAAGGCGCGCGTAGTCGCCCAATCCGCCCGCACGGCGGATCTCGCCTTCGAGGACCGTCGGGGTGATGAGGACCAGACTGGCGACGTAGGAGATCACCAGTTCCGCCGCGTAGAGCGTGACCACTCCGATGAAGATCGTCAGCGCCGTGGTGAGGTTGAACAGCAGGACCCGTTCCCGTACCTCTGGACGCACGTCGCCCCTGGGCAGCTGCTCCCACAGCCTGTGCGCCATCACGAGCGACCCGCAGATGATCGCCGCGGAGCCCACCGTCAGCACCAGCAGGTGCCCGTACCCCAGGCCGTTCATGATCTTCCAGATGCCCGGGGAGGTGACCACGAACGCGATCGTGGTCAGCGCGGCCACCAGGGCGCGCGAAAGACCGACGATCAGCCGCCAAGGACGGTTCATCCGGACCATGCCCAGGAGCAGGCGCAGGTTGCCCGGCGTCATCGCCGTCACGAACCGGAGCGTCCGCTCGCCTTCCAGGTCGGCGCGCCCCACCGGGGAGGCGATCTCCTCCAGGCGCTCTCTCACCCGCCAGCGCCATCCGCGGCGTTTGGCGACACGCTTGCGGACAGCCTCGTCCCCTCCGAGCAACCCCTCGATGAGGCTGAGCACGGCACGCTGGAGGTTGCCCTCGAGCGCGACCGCGCCCAGCGCCGGTACCGAAACGAGTCCGACGCCCTGGGAGACGCTGGCGTGCGCGGTCACGGGACGGCGCCCCACGTGCAGGGGGAGGTCGGTGAGACAGATGCAGAGCGTCCAGCCTTCATCGAGCAGCCGCCTGCGTGCGATCTGTACGAGATCCTCGTTGGCCCCCGCCGGTCCCGCCAGCCTCTCCAATCTCAGCTCGGTCTTCCAGGTGAACCCCGGATAGTTGGCGTTCAGCAAGCCGGGCAGATCGTTCATGACGTGCTCGGCGAGTCCGTACGTCGGCCCGGGGGGCGCGAGCAGGCCAATGACCATCGTCTTATGGCCACCGGACGAATTCGGCTCCCCCTGGCCCGGATCGCTCACTTTCGGCCCGTACCCGCGAAGGCGATCGCCAACCGCATGGTGGCCGACCTGGAGACCGGCGAGCAGCTCAACCGTCCTCAGCACCATCGTGAGCCGAGTCCGTGGAGCGTGGAAGAAGCGGACGGCGGGCTTGTCATGGCGGGTGGCCATCGCGCGGTGCTGTTTCAGCAGGTTGATGCCGCACTCAACGGCATGCCGGGCCGGGTAGCGGTCGGGTCGAACACCGGCGGCCGACCACCGCGCGACCCGCCTGCTCGGCGATGGGCGAGTTGGTCGACCTTGTTCGGGATCACCGCCCGGATCCCCCGGGCGTCACGCGGGCCGCAGCAGCGCGGCAGCGGCCGAACGGAACCGTTTGACGACAGGCCTGGCGTCATCCGCCCGGGCGGCAACGACGACGGCACAGGGCTCCACGCCGTCTACGGGAACGAACGTGAGATCGGACCGGGACGCGTGCGCCGAGCCCGCTGGAGCCATGGTCAGCGCGTCCCCACCGGCCACCAGTTCCAGCTTGTCCTCAAGCGTCTCAGCCGTCGGGCCGGACGGTGCAGGCCCGCCGTCGGGGCGCGGGTCGATGCGCCAGAACGCGTCCATCTCGGCCCGGGAGCGATCGCCACGGGCATCTGGGCGAAGCTCGGGACCTCCGTGGAGGCGGCCAACGCGATGATGGCCGAGCGCATCCCGCTCGGCCGGCTCGACACCAGCGAGGAGGTCGCGCAGGTCGTCGCCTTCCTCGCCTCGCCCGCAGCGGCCTACGTGACCGGCGAGAACATCGTGGTCGGTGGTGGTTCCGCGCTGCGCGCGTGACCATGACCAGTGCAACCGAACGGCGCGGTCACCGCGGTGGCCGGCACCGGCCTGACGCGCCTGCACCAGGACCGCGCGAGGGCCGAGCCCGTTCACCGGCCACTCCCACCGACGCACGGCACCGGGCGGGCGGGGGTGCGGTGAACGAGGGGGCTGGACGTGAAGGGGCGGCGAGCGCGGGAAAGGGTCGCAGGGTCGAGGGGGGAGCGAGGTGGGGGCTCACGCCTGTGACGTTACGCCGCCCGGCCGTCACGCGTCTCCACCCGTGTGCCCGCACGGCACGCGAGAAAGCGGATGCGAGAGACCGGATGCGAGCGGGCTTCGCGGAGTGATCAGCGTCACTTCTCACGCCGAAGACACATGCGTGCAATTTAGCGCCCGTATCTTACGGGTACGGCTGTTCCGCCACCCCCAGGAGCCCTCCCAGGAGTCGCGCCGCGGGCGCGTCGCGCTTCGGTACGGCTGAGCGGGAAGGTTCTGGTGGGTCCGGTGTGTTAGATCCTGGTGCAGGCTGGTGGACAGCCATCCCTGCCGACACAGGCCGTCCGGATCTCCGGTAATATCGGCCTGCTTTATTTGAAATTTCGGATTTTCGCTTGTCAGAGCGATATGGGAGGGTGAGGCATGACGACGGCTGCCCTGCAGACCGTGTTGACCGTTCCCGAGCGTTTCCGGGGACCGGTGGGCGTCGCCAACGGCGGCTGGATAGCCGGGACCATGGCGGACGCGTTCAACGACAACCGCTCAGCCGTCGAAGTCACCCTCCATGCCCCCACCCCGCTGGAAACCGAGCTGCGGCTGGAGCACGTCGCCAACACCGTCACCCTCTCCGACGGCGACCGGCTGCTCGTCGAGGCCATCCCGGTCGCGCAGGACCTCGACGCCCCCGAGTTCGTCCCGTTCAAGGACGCGGCGCGGGCCGAGGCCGGCTTCGCGGGCTGGAAGGGTCACGCCTTCCCCGAGTGCTTCGCGTGCGGTCTGCGTGAGCCCGGCGACGGCCTGCGCGTCTTCCCGGGTCCGGTCGAGGGCAAGGACGTGGTCGCCGCCGGCTGGCGGGTTCCGCACACGGTGGTCGACGAGGACGGCGTTCCCGGCTCGATCGTGGGCGCGGTGCTCGACTGCATCACGGGCTGGGCGCACTTCCAGCCCGGCGAGTCGGCGCTGCTCGGCCGGCTGACCCTGCAGATCCACCGGCGCGTGTACCCGGGCGGCGCCTACTCCGCCGTGGCCCGCGCCACCGGCCGTGAGGGTCGCAAGCTGTTCGGCGAGAGCGCGATCTACGAAGTGGACGGCACGCTGGTCGCCGCCGCCCGCGCCACCTGGATCGCTCCCCGCTGACGCCCTGACGACGTCGGCTCCCGGCCCCGGAACCCACGAGGTTCCGGGGCCGTTCGCATCCCTGGACCCGTGCGGGGCTCAGCCGGTGAGGCGGGCGGCGACCAGCGAAGCGCAGCGCTCGTCGAACAGGATCGTGTAGTGGTTGCAGTCGGCCACCACCTCGTCCTCCAGGCGCGGCAGCCGGGCCGTCCAGGCGGCGGCCAGCTCGTCCGGCAGCATGCCCGTCTCCTGGTCGAGCAGCCCGCGCGGCGCCCGCAGCAGCGAGACGGGGGCCGTGATCGAGGTCAGCGCGGCGCCGATCTCCTCCGCCTCCGTCAGCAGCCAGCGGCCGTCCTCGCGCACCGCCTCCCGGGCGGCGCGTGAGCGCAGCGCCCCCGGCGGCCCGGTCAGGTCGTAGCGGACGTACGCCTCGACGTCGTCGTTCCAGGCGTTCACGAAGGCCGGGTGCGACCGGAAGAAGGCCACGTAGTCCTCGGGCGTGGCGAAGGTGCGGGACAGCCGGGCGAGCCCGGGGCCGAGCGTGGCCGCCAACGCCGCGTCCGGGTCGGTGCCGGCCGGGAGCGGCAGCGGCAGGCCGCCGTCCACCAGCACGACCCGGGCGAAGTCCCGCCGGGCCGCCGCCAGTGCCGCCACGTACGCGCCCATGGAGTGCCCGGTCAGAACCGCGCCGCTGTCCGCGCCCACGTGGTCGGCGACGCGCAGCACGTCCTCGGCGTGCCTCGGCAGCCCGTACGGCCCGGGCAGCCCGGCGCTGTGCCCCCGGCCGCGCAGGTCCATCGCCACCAGCGACCAGCCGTCCGGCAGCCGCCGCCCCACCGCCGCCCACGCCATGAGCGACGCGGTGATCCCGTGCACCGCGATGACCACCCGCGGACCGTCCCCGAACCTGGCGAGCCGCAGTCCGCCGACCTCGTCCACCCTCATGGACGGGATCCTAGGGACAGATCGCTCGGTCCGGTACGCCCGGGGACCTGTCGTCTCCTCCCGTACGGCACCGATGAGGAGACTTTGGGCGACAAAGCTGGATAAATTACGCGGTATGCGGATCACCGTGATCGAGCACGAGGCCGAGGCGGGGCTCGGCTACCTGGCCGGGTGGCTCGGCCCGGCCTGCGACGTCGTCCGGCCGTACCGGGGCGAGGAGGTGCCCGAGCGGGCCGCCGACGGGCTGGTCGTGCTCGGCGGCGAGGCCGCCGCCTGGGAGGACGAGCGCTGTCCCTGGCTGCCGGCCACCCGCGAGCTGCTGCGCCGCTCCGTGCTCGACGGCACTCCCACTCTCGGCATCTGCCTCGGGGCCCAGCTCATGACGGTGGCCTGCGGCGGGACCGTCGAGCGCGGCGGCGAAGGGCTGGAGGTGGGGCTCTGCGAGGTGACCGCGCTGCCCGAGGCCGCCTCGGACCGGCTGATGGCCGGGATCGGCACGGCGGTCGCGATCCAGTACCACCAGGACGTGATGTCGCGGCTGCCGGACGGGGCGGTGCCGCTCATGACCGGCTCCCGGTACCCCAACCAGGCGTACCGGCTGGGGGAGAGGGCCTGGGCGGTGCAGTTCCACCCGGAGGCCACACCCGACATCTTCGCGTCGTGGGCCGGGTCGTCGCCGCCGGAGGGGGCGGAGGAGCTGGTCGCGGCGGTCCGGGCGGCGGAGGACAAGCTGGTGTCGGTCTGGCGCCCCATGGCGGAGGCGTTCGCGTCCGTCGTCAGAGGCGCCTGAACGAGGCGCCTGAACCCGTTCTCAGTACCAGCGGTCGCGGGACCGCGAGGTGGGCCGGCCGCCCCGGTCCCGGCGGCGGGTGACGGCGCGGGCCGCCGCGTGGACGCCCGCCAGCAGCAGCGGTACGGCCAGCGCGCCCACGGCCGACGAGCCGCGGGGCGGGGCCGGCACCCCGGCCTCGCGCAGCCGTCGCCGCGCCCACACCGTGAACGGGATCACGACGAGCGGCGCGGTCACCGCGCCGGGCGTGTAGCCGCGGGTGACCGCCGCCTGCGCCAGATGGACGACGCCGTGCAGCCCGAAGGCCGTCAACGCCGCCTGGAACGCCGGACTCCGCCCACCGGTGCGCGCCCCCGCGGCCGACAGCGCCGCCACGGCCCCGCCCATGAGCCCGATCGCCACGGTCGTGTGCGCCCGTGACACGTCCAGCCGTTCCCACGGGACGCCCGGGAAGAGCCGCCGGAGCCTGGGGCCGGCCCGCCCGGCCCAGCCGGGCATCGTGACCAGCTCCTCGGCGTCGTGCACGGCCCAGGCCGCCAGCAGCCCCCACGTCACCACCGCCGGCACCACCCCCGGAGCCGCCGCACCCGCCGAAGCCCGCCCGGAGACCGCACCCGCCTCCGACACCACCTTCGACACCGCACCCGCCCCCGGGACCGGAGCCGTCCAGGTGGGCGCCGTCACCCCGACGGCGCCGCCATGCGCATGAGACCTCATCTGTCCGTCCTCCCCCATCGCCGAAACACAACGCCGAAACACAACGCAACGTTGCGTTCCACTTTATGTCCCTCGCGCGCCGGCCTGTCAAGATGGAGGGGTGCCCAGGATCGAGTCCACCGCCGCCAGGCTCGCCAAGCTCGGGTTCGCCGACGGAGCGACCGCCGCGCGGCTCCTGGAACAGGCCGGGGGCGAGCTGGACGACCTGCTCGACGGGCTGGTCGAGGTCGCGGACCCCGACCTCGCGCTGCTGTCGCTGACGCGGCTGGCCGAGCGGGCCCCCGAAGCGGCCGCGGCCCTGCGCGGCGACGAGCGGCTGCGCGAGCGCGCGCTGGCCGTCCTCGGCGTGAGCGCCGCCCTGGGCGACCACCTGGTCCGCCACCCCGGCCACCTCGCGCTGCTGGCCTCCACCGAGCCGGGTGACTCCCGCGCCGACCTGCTGCGCGCCGTCGGCGCCGACCCGGGCGACCCGCTGCCCCGCGCGGCCACGCCCGCCTCCTCCTCAGGCGGCCGCCATCACCCGGGCGACCCGGCCGACCCCGGTGCGCTGGTCGCGCTGCGCGTCGCCTACCGTGGCCGGCTCCTGGGCCTGGCCGCGCGCGACCTGACCGGCCAGGCCACGCTCAGCGAGGTGACCGCCGAGCTGTCCGACCTCGCGGGCGCCGCGCTGGAGGCGGCCCTGGCCATCGCCCGCGCGGAGGTCGACGCCGAGGACGTACGGCTGGCGGTGATCGGCATGGGCAAGGCCGGCGCGCGGGAGCTCAACTACATCAGCGACGTCGACGTGATCTTCGTGGCCGAGCCGCGCGACGGCGCCGACGAGACCAAGGCGCTGCGCGCCGCGACGCGGCTGGCCCAGACCATGATGCGCGCCTGCTCGGCGGCCACCTCCGAGGGGGCGCTGTGGGAGGTCGACGCGGGCCTGCGCCCCGAGGGCCGCAACGGGCCGCTGGTGCGCACCCTGGCCAGCCATCTGGCCTACTACGGCCGGTGGGCCAAGACCTGGGAGTTCCAGGCGCTGCTCAAGGCCCGTCCCGTCGCCGGCGACATGGAGCTCGGCGCCTCCTACGTCGAGGCGGTCAACGACCTGGTCTGGTCGGCCGCCACCCGCGACCACTTCGTCGAGGACGTCCAGGCCATGCGCCGCCGCGTCGAGGAGCACGTGCGCGCGGAGGGGGAGCGGCAGATCAAGCTGGGGCCGGGCGGGCTGCGCGACATCGAGTTCGCCGTGCAACTCCTCCAGCTCGTCCACGGGCGGCTCGACCCGCTGCTGCGCCGCCGCGCCACCCTGCCGGCCCTGGCCGCGCTGTCCCGGGGCGGTTACGTCGGCCGCGACGACTCACGCGGCCTGGCCGAGGCGTACACGTTCCTGCGCCAGGTCGAGCACCTGCTCCAGCTCCACCGGATGCGCCGCACGCACGTGCTGCCCACCGACTCCGCCGACCTGCGCCGGCTGGGCCGCGCGCTCGGCATGCAGGCCGACCCGGTGGGGGAGTTCACCGCCCGCTGGCGCCGCCACGCGCGGGAGGCGCGGCGGCTGCACGAGAAGCTGTTCTACCGGCCGCTGCTCCAGGCCGTGGCCCGGCTGCCCGACACCGAGGCCCGGCTGTCCACCGCGGCGGCCTCGGCCCGGCTGCGGGCCCTCGGCTACGTCGACCCCGACGGCGCGCTGCGCCACATCGCCGCGCTCACCTCGGGGGTGTCGCGGCGGGCCGCGATCCAGCGCACCCTGCTGCCGGTCATGCTCGGCTGGTTCGCCGACACGCCCGACCCCGACGCGGGGCTGCTCGGCTTCCGGCAGGTCAGCGACAAGCTCGGCACCACGCCGTGGTACCTCCGGCTGCTGCGTGACGAGACCGCCGTGGCCGCCCGCATGGCCCGCGTGCTCGGCGCCAGCCGCTACGCCACCGGGCTGCTCATGCACGCCCCCGACGCCGTGGCGCTGCTCGGCTCGGACGAGGACCTCGCGCTGCGCGCCCCCGAGGCGCTGCGGGCCGAGGCGTCCGCCGCCGTGACGCGGCACGCGGCCGACCCGGCGAGCGCCGTCGCCGCCGTGCGCGCCCTGCGGCGCAGGGAGCTGTTCCGCACGGCCGTCGCCGACCTGTTCGGCCTGGCCGGCATCGAGGAGGTCGGCGTCGCGCTGTCGGCGCTCAACGACGTGACGCTCCAGGCCGCCCTCGACGCGGCCGTCGCCAAGGTCCGCGCCGACCGGGGAGCGGAGCCGCCCACCCGGTTCGCCCTCATCGCCATGGGCCGGCTCGGCGGCATGGAGTCGTCGTACGCGAGCGACGCCGACGTCATGTTCGTCCACGACCCGCACCCCGGCGCCGGCGAGCGGGAGGCCGGCGACGCCGCCTTCGCCATCGCCAACGAGCTGCGCCGCCTGCTCAGCCTGCCCGCTCCCGACCCGCCGCTGCCCATCGACCCGGACCTGCGGCCCGAGGGCCGGCAGGGGCCGCTGGTGCGCACGCTCGCCTCCTACCGCGCCTACTACGCGCGCTGGTCCTCGCCGTGGGAGGCGCAGGCGCTGCTGCGGGCCCGCTTCTGCGCCGGCGACGCCGCGCTGGGCGCGGAGTTCACCGCGATGGCCGACGAGCTGCGCTACCCGGCCGGTGGCCTGCGCGAGGAGGCCGTACGCGAGATCCGGCGCCTGAAGGCCCGGATGGAGGCGGAGCGGCTGCCGCGCGGCGCCGACCCCGCCCTGCACACCAAGCTCGGCCCCGGCGGCCTGTCCGACGTCGAGTGGGTCGCCCAGCTCCTCCAGCTCCGCTACGCCGGCGCCGCCACGTCCCTGCGCACCACCCGCACCCTGGAGGCGCTGCGCGCGGCCGTCGCCGAAGGGCTGCTGACGGAGGCCGACGAGGAGGTGCTGGCCGAGGCGTGGCAGTGCGCCTCCCGTATCCGCGACGCCATCATGCTGGTCAAGGGGCGGCCCGGCGACAGCGTCCCGGCCGACGCCCGCGAGCGGATGCGGCTGGCCCGCACGCTCGGCTACCCGCCGGAGGGCTCCGAGGACTTTCTCGACGACTACCGCCGCGTCACCCGCCGTGCTCGCCAGGTGGTGGAACGCGTCTTCTACGGCTCCTGAGCCCGTTCCCCGGAGATGTGAGCCGTTGCGTCCCGCGCCCGAGCGGGTGTATCAAGGCGCGGGGTGATCGTTTTGCTGTCGATCTACGTGGATCTGGCCTTAGGTCTCGTGCTGTCGTTCCTGCTGCTGTCGCTGCTCGTCAGCGGGCTGAACGAGGCGTTCGTCCGCCTGCTCGCCATCCGCAGCAAGTTCCTGTGGGCGTACCTGCGCGACACCATGGACGGCAGCGACAAGGACGGCAGGAGCTGGCTGCCCGCCAGCGTGCGGGAGGTGTTCGCCGTGCTGCCGTTCACCCGGGACCCGCGTCCGGTGCACAGCGACCAGCCCGCGCCGGCCGAGGCCGGCGAGCTGCCCGCGAAGGAGACCAAGGCCGAGGACGCCATGATCAACCTTCTCTACCAGCGGGTCCGCGAGATCGACCATCCCAAGCAGGGCCGCACCAGCATCGCCAACCTGCCGCCGGGCCGCTTCGCCGCCGCGCTGATGGAGCTGGCGGCGGCCGAGGACGGCGGCGTTGAGGGGCTGCTGGAGAAGCTGAAGGCCATGGGCAGCCCGCTCCACGGCCACCTCAAGGGCGTGTGGGAGAGCGCGCAGCGCGACATGGAGCGGTTCCGGGCCGGGGTGGAGAACTGGTTCGACGGCGAGATGCAGCGGCTGTCGATGCTGTACCGGCGCTACGTCAAGTGGGTGGTGGCCGCGCTCGGCCTGCTGGTGACGCTGGTGTTCACCATGGACGGGCTGGAGTACGCCAAGACGCTGCTGCGCGACAACGCCTTCCGCGCCTCCGTGACGGCCGTGGCCGAGTCCGGTCCCGACGCGTACGGCGAGCTCAAGGCGCAGTGCGAGCGCTCGAACCCGGTGCCCTGCATCACCGACACCCTCAGCCAGCCGGCCCTGGTCAAGGTCTTCGACCACGCCCTGGTCAGCCTGTCGATCCCCGAGGAGGGCGACCCTGCCGTCCACTGGAACGGCGGCACCTGGTGGGACCGGCTCACCACGCCCAGCCACTGGCCGGGCTACCTCATGACGTACGTGGCGTTGCTGTTCGGCGCCCCGTTCTGGTGGGACGTGCTGCGCCGCCTCACCGGCATCCGCTCCCACCGCTAGGAGAATCCGCGTGCGCCGGGGGCGCAGCCGGTGTTGCATGGATCAGATGATCGACGAACCGCTGGAACGGCTCCGCACCGCTGCCCGCCGCACTCGTGAACTGGCTCGCGACCGGACAGCCATCGGCCTGGGCCCCGAGGCCGCTGATGACGTCCTCGGCACGATCAACACGGACGGCGCCCTGGGGTTCGACCCCTTCCCTCTGCTTGAGGCCTTCCACCGGAACGGCGTCCGGGCTGTGGTCATCGGGCAGGTCGCCGGCATCATGCATGGGTCCGCCGAACTGACCGGCGATCTGGACCTGCTCTGGGACGGCGCGCCGGCCCACGCCCCGGCCCTGGCGGCCGCCTTCGACTCCGTCGGCGCCCGGCTCACCGACGAGTCGGGCACCCTCGTGGCACCTCGCCCGGACGCCCTTCTCCGCCCCAAAGTCCCGTTCACCTCACCCGGAGCCGGCGGCGACTGCTGCACCCCGGCGCTGCCCTGGGGGACCCTCCCGGTCCGGGAGCTGCTCGATCGCGCGATCACCGCGGTCGACCCGGGCGGCCTGGAGGTTCACTACGTCTCCCGCCGGGACCTGATCCGGATGCGCCGTGCGCTGGGCCGCCCCAAGGACCTCCGCCGAGCGGACGAACTGGACTCCCTCCCCGCCACCGGGGGCCGCTAGGAAGGCGCCGCGACGCGAAAACCCCGTGGCAAGGTTCAGGACCTTGCCACGGGCTCAACCGGTCACACGTCGTAGTACAGCTCGAACTCGTGCGGGTGCGGGCGCAGGCGGATCGGGTCGACCTCGTTCTCCCGCTTGTACGCCACCCACGTCTCGATGAGGTCGGGTGTGAACACGCCGCCCTCCAGGAGGTAGTCGTGGTCGGCCTCCAGGGCCGCGAGCACCTCGGGCAGGGAGCCCGGCACCTGGGGCACCTGGCGGGCCTCCTCCGGCGGGAGCTCGTACAGGTCCTTGTCCACCGGCTCCGGCGGCTCGATCTTGTTGCGGATGCCGTCGAGGCCGGCCATGAGCATGGCGGCGAACGCGAAGTACGGGTTGCACGACGGGTCGGGCACCCGGAACTCGATGCGCTTGGCCTTCGGGTTGGAGCCGGTGATCGGGATGCGGACGCAGGCGGACCGGTTGCGCTGGCTGTAGACCAGGTTGACCGGGGCCTCGTAGCCGGGCACCAGGCGGTGGTAGGAGTTGACCGTCGGGTTGGTGAAGGCCAGCAGCGACGGCGCGTGGCGGAGCAGGCCGCCGATGTAGTAGCGGGCCGTGTCGGACAGGCCGGCGTAGCCGACCTCGTCGTAGAACAGCGGCGAGCCGTCCTTCCACAGCGACTGGTGGCAGTGCATGCCGGAGCCGTTGTCACCGTAGAGCGGCTTGGGCATGAACGTGACCGTGTGGCCGAACTCCAGGGCCGTGCTCTTGATGATGTACTTGTAGAGCATCAGGTTGTCGGCCGTCTTGAGCAGCGTGCCGAACTTGAAGTCGATCTCGGCCTGGCCGGCGGTGCCCACCTCGTGGTGCTGCATCTCGACGTCGATGCCGCACTCGATGAGGTTGCGGACCATCTCGGAGCGCAGGTCGGTGAAGTGGTCCATCGGCGGGACCGGGAAGTAGCCGCCCTTGTAGCGCGGCTTGTAGCCGAGGTTGCCGCCCTCGGTGGCCTTGCCGGTGTTCCAGGCGCCCTCGATGGAGTCGATGTAGTAGTAGCCGGCGTTCTGCTTCGTCTCGAAGCGGACGTCGTCGAAGATGTAGAACTCCGCCTCGGGGCCGAAGTAGACCGTGTCGGCGATGCCGGTGCCCTTGAGGTACTCCTCGGCCTTGCGGGCGACGTTGCGCGGGTCGCGGCTGTAGGCCTCGCCGGTCAGCGGGTCGTGCACGAAGAAGTTGAGGTTCAGCGTCTTGTGCTGGCGGAACGGGTCGAGCACGGCGCTGGACGGGTCGGGCAGCAGCAGCATGTCCGACTCGTGGATGGCCTGGAAGCCGCGGATGGACGAGCCGTCGAACATGAGCCCGTCGGTGAAGACGCTCGCGCTGAAGTTCTCTACCGGGAAGGTGAAGTGGTGCGTCGTCCCCGGCAGGTCGGTGAACCTGACATCGACGAACTGCACCCCTTCGTCGCTGATGAACTTCAGGACGTCGTCGGCGGAGTTGAACACTCTCGAACCTCCCTGGGGACCTGGCTATCAGGCCGACGCTAGGTCGCGGCCGTTTCCGCTCGGTGTCCCGATTGTTTCGCATATGTTAAGCGGAGGAGGGGCGCGGAGCGCCTACGCCACTCCGTGTGAGCGACCGGGCCACCCGCCGGATACCGTGGTGGGCATGAGCGGCAATGAGCCCCGCTGGACACAGACCTGGCTGGGCGGCGTGCGGGCGGCGGGCGTCGATCTCGGCTATCCGGGCGAGCGGCTGGGCCTGCCCGAGGAGGGCAGCGGATCGGTCGCCGGATGGGGCCGGCGCATCACCGCCCTGGTCATCGACTGGCTGATCTGCACCTGGGCCATCACCCAGCTCCTCCTGCGGATCGATCCCGCCGAGTCGCCCTGGGTGCCCGCCGTCGTGTTCGCCGTGCAGTACCTCGTGCTGGTGGCGTTCATGGGGCAGACGTTCGGCCACCGGCTGGCCGGCATCCGGGTGGCGGCCATGGACGGCGGCGACCCGCGGCTGGTGCCCGCGCTGACGCGCACCTTGCTGCTCGCCCTGGCCGTGCCCGCGCTGATCTTCGACCGCGACCACCGCGGGGTGCACGACCGCGTGTCCCACACCGTCGTCGTCCGTATGTGACACACGATCCCGAAAAAGGCGTACCCGGTTCGGATCTGAACCGGGTACGCTTTTCTGTGTGATGGCAGGACTGAGGGAGCGCAAGAAGGAGCAGACGCGGCGGCGCATCGCCGAGGTCGCGCTGCGCCTGTTCGCCGAGCGGGGCTACGACGCGGTCACCGTCAACGAGGTCGCCGAGGCGGCCGGGATCGCCAAGGTGACGCTGTTCAGCTACTTCCCGAGCAAGGAGTCCCTGGCCCTGGAGGGCGTCAAGGACGACATGGCGCGGGTCGTGGCCGAGCGGGCGCCGGGGGTGACGCCGCTGGCCGCGCTGCGCGCCCACTACCGGGGGCTGGCCGCCGGCCCCGGCGAGGTGGACGTGGAGGCGCTCATGGCGCGCGTGCGGGTGATCTCCTCCAGCCCGGCGCTGCTGGCGGGCCTCCAGCAGGCGTACGCGGAGGAGCGCGAGGAGCTCGCCGCCGCCCTGGCCACGAGCGCCGCGAGCCCCGTTCCGGAAGGGGAGGTCGACCTGGTGGCCCGCGTCATGGCGGCCCAGATCACCGCCACGGTCACCGCTCTCCAGGAGACGTTCTTCTTCCGCCTGTCCTGCGGGACGCCCCTCGCGGAGGCGGGCCGGCGCCTGGCCGAGGACGTGGAGCTCGCCTTCGACCTGCTGGAACGCGGCCATGGTCACGTCGACGACAAGGATGGATCATGAAAAAGGGCATCAACTACGACACCGGCTTCCTCAACGGGCCCGAGCGGTCCCGCCGGGCGTTCGACCGCGAGAGCGCCCGCCGCGAGATGCGGGTCATCGCCGAAGACCTGCACTGCCGGGCGGTGCGCGTCTCCGGCGGCGACCCGGAGCGCCTCGGCGTCGCCGCCGAGGAGGCCGCCGCGGCCGGCCTGGAGGTGTGGCTCGCGCCTTTCCCGGTGGACCAGCCGCGCGAGGAGACACTCGCCCTGTACGCCGACTGCGCCGCCCGCGCCGAGACGTTACGGCGCGGCGGCGCCGAGGTGGTCCTCGTCACCGGCTGCGAGACCAGCGCCTTCGGGCCCGGCTTCATACCCGGCGACACCTACCGCGAGCGGCTGCAACTCATGATGGACGGCGACCTGGCGTGGTGGCAGTCGCTCGGCGAGGTCATGACCCGCTTCAACGTCTTCCTCGCCGAGGTGGCCGCCACGGTCCGGCCCCTGTTCGGCGGCCGGGTCACCTACGCGGCCGGGCCGTGGGAGTTCATCGACTGGAGCCCGTTCGACCTGGTGAGCGTGGACGCCTACCGGGCGGCGTACAACGCCGCGAACTTCCGCGAGGAGCTGCGCGCGCACTTCCGGCACGGCAAGCCGGTCGCGGTCACCGAGTTCGGCACCTGCGCCTATCAGGGCGCGGGCGAGCGCGGCGGCACGGCCTGGCTGGTGCCCGACGGGGCCGTGCCGGACGAGGACGAGCAGGTGCGCTACCTCACCGAGCTGCTCGACGTGTTCGAGGAGGAGGGCGTGGAGACGGCGCTGTGGTTCACCTTCGCCGCCTACAACCGCACCGGAGCGGACGACATCGGCTCCTACGGCGTGATCCGGCTGCTCGACGAGGCGCGCTGGGAGCCCAAGAAGGTCTTCCACGCCATGGCCGCCCGCTACGCCGGGGGCTGAGCGCCGCCAGGTCCGCCCGCGCCGCGCTTCGCCGGCCCCTCGCTGGGCAAGATCCTCCAGGTCGGGCCGCGCGGGCCGCTCGGGACGATCCGCCTGCCGCGGTCTCGTCCCGGGGACCCCCGCCCACGACCGCGTCAGGAGACAGCCAGTGGAGACCGAAACCTTCCAGGCGGTGCTCGCCGCCGTCCGCACCCTCGTGCGCGAGGAGGTCGTGCCCGCCGGGGACGTCATCGAGCGGACCGGCGAGAATCCCGAGGCCATCCGGGAGCAGCCGCTCAAGGCGGCGGGGCGGTGACGGAGCGGGCCGCGCCCGCCGGGCGGCGCTCCCGGCCGCTGCTCGGCATGCGGGTCGTCGAGATCTCCGGCTACGTGGCCGGCCCGCTGAGCGGGATGACGCTGGCCCAGCTCGGCGCCGACGTGATCCGGGTGGAGCCGGTCGGCGGCGCCGCCGACCGTACCCGCTGGCCGCTGGCCCCGAGCGGGACGAGCCTGTACTGGTCGGGCCTCAACAAGGGCAAACGCGCCGTCGAGGTGGACCTGTCCCGCGAGGAGGGACGCGAGCTCGTCGCCGCCCTGATCGTCAGCGGGGGAGGCCGCGGGGGGATCGTGATCACGAACTCCGCGCGGCACCCGGAGCTCACCTTCGAGGCGCTGAGCGAGCGCCGCCCCGACGTGATCCACGTGCTGCTCACCGGCCGCCGGGACGGCGGGGCCGCGGTGGACTACACCGTCCAGGCGGCGACCGGCTTCCCCCTGCTGACCGGCCCGGCGGGCGCGGCGGGGCCGGTGAACGGCGTCGTGCCCGCCTGGGACGTCGCCGCCGGGCTCTACCTGGCGGTCGGACTGCTCGCGGCCGAGCGGCACCGGCTGCTGACGGGCGAGGGACAGCAGGTCCGGGTCGCGCTGGAGGACGTCGCCCTGGCGACCGCCGGCAACCTCGGCTACCTCGCCGAGGCGCAGCTCGGCGGCACGCCACGGGAACGCGACGGCAACCACGTGTACGGCACCTTCGGCCGTGACTTCGCCACCGCCGACGGCGGGCGGCTGATGGTCGTGGCGCTCACCGCCCGGCACTGGCGGGACCTCCTGGCCGCGACCGGCCTCACCGAGGTGGTCGCCGCGCTGGCCTCGGCGCTCGGGGCGGACCTCGGCCAGGAGTCGGAACGCCACCGGCACCGCAAGGTGCTCGGCGAGCTGCTCGCCGGCTGGTTCGAGACCCGGACCCTGGCCGAGGCGGAGACGGCCCTGCGCGCCACCCGCGTGCTGTGGTCGGCGTACCGCAGCTTCGCCGACCTCGCCGCCGGCGACGCGCGCCCGCTGCGGGAGAGCCCGCTGATGGCGCCGCTCACGCAGCCCGGCGTCGGCACGCACCTGGCGCCGGGATCGCCGCTGGTGATGAACGCGGAGCAGGCTCCACCGGAGCCGGCGCCGCCGGTGGGCCGTCACACGGACGAGGTGCTGCGGGCCGAGCTGGGGCTGTCGGCGGCGGACCTCGCGGCCCTGGCGGACAAGGGCGTCATCCGGGCGCGCGACGCCGGGCGGCACACCGGATGACGCCAGTCGATCGCACGCGACAGAATCGGGTGAAAGAGTCATGACGCTACTCGACGGCAGGACGGCGGTCATCACCGGCGGCGCGCAGGGCATCGGCCTGGCCATCGCCGAGGTCTTCGTCAAGGAGGGGGCCAGGGTGGTCCTCGGCGACCTCAACCTCGACGCCGCCGAGGCCGCGGCCAAGCAGCTGGGCGGCCCCGCGACGGCCCGGGCGGCGCGGTGCGACGTCACGAACGCATCCGACGTGGACGCCCTGCTCCAGACGGCCCTGGACGCCTTCGGCACGCTGGACGTCATGGTGAACAACGCCGGGATCACCCGCGACGCGACGATGCGCACCATGACCGAGGACCAGTTCGACCAGGTCGTGGACGTCCACCTCAAGGGCACCTGGAACGGCACGCGCAAGGCGGCGGCGATCATGCGGGAGCGGAGGAGCGGCGCCATCGTGAACATCTCCTCGCTGTCGGGCAAGGTCGGCATGGTCGGCCAGACCAACTACTCCGCCGCCAAGGCCGGCATCGTCGGCCTGTCCAAGGCCGCCGCCAAGGAGCTGGCGCACCACGGCGTGCGGGTCAACGTCATCCAGCCGGGCCTGATCCGTTCGGCCATGACCGAGGCCATGCCGCGGAAGGCGTGGGACCAGAAGATGGCCGAGATACCGATGGGGCGCGCGGGCGAGGTGGGCGAGGTCGCCACCGTCGCGCTGTTCCTGGCCTCCGACCTGTCCTCGTACATGACCGGCACGGTGCTGGAAGTGACCGGCGGAAGGTTCATGTGACGCCGACGGGCTGGGAACCGCACACCCTCACCACCACCGAGACGGTCGACCCGCATCCGGTGGCGGCGCTGTCCGCGCTGTTCGACGACGGCACGCCCGTGCCCGGCCCGGGTGACCCGCTGCCGCCGCTGTGGCACTGGCTCGCCCTGGCTCGCTGGCCCGCCTCCTCCACGCTCGGGACCGACGGCCATCCGGCGCGCGGGACGTTCCTGCCTCCGGTCGGGCTGCCGCGCCGGATGTTCGCCGGCGGCGAGGTCGTCTTCCACGGCCCGCTGACGGTGGGCGGCACGGTCCGGCGCGAGGCGCGCGTGGAGTCGGTCACCGAGAAGTCCGGCCGCTCGGGGAAGCTGGTCGTCGCGGCCGTCGCCACCAGGCTGTACGACGAGGACGACCGCCTGGCGATCGAGGAGCGGCAGGACATCGTCTACCGGGACGCGGGAGCCGTCGCCGCCTCCGAGGTCCCGGCCGAGCCGGCGGCCGGCCTGGCCCCCGCCGGCGCCCCCCTCACCCGGGCGGGGGAGTGGGCCTGGGACCTCGCCACCGACCCGGCCCTGCTGATGCGGTTCAGCGCGGCGACGTCGAACCCGCACCGGATCCACTACGACTGGCCGTACGCCACCCGGATCGAGGGCTACCCCGGCCTGGTGGTGCACGGACCCCTGATGACGCTCGCCCTCGCGGAGGTCCTGCGCCTCGAAGGGCGGCACGCCCCGGTCCTCCGCATGCGGCACAGGAACCGCGGGCCGCTCTTCTGCGGCCAGACCGCGCGGCTGCTCCGGCTCGGGGACGCCCCGCTCACCCTGGGCGTGTCCGGCCGCGATCCCGGCGAGCCCCGTACCACGTTGACGATCGAGTTCCAGGAAGGCGCCGGCCATGCGTGAAGCCGTCATCTGCGAGCCCGTCCGCACCCCGATCGGCCGCTACGGCGGGATGTTCAGGAGCCTGACGGCGGTCGACCTCGGGGTGACCGCCCTCAAGGGCCTCCTCGACCGCACCGGCGTCGCGCCGGAGGTGATCGAGGACGTCATCCTCGGCCACTGCAACGCCAGCGGCGAGGCGCCCGCGATCGGCCGGGTCGTCGCCCTCGACGCCGGCCTGCCCGCCACCGTCCCCGGCCTGCACCTCGACCGCCGGTGCGGCTCCGGCCTGCAAGCCGTGATCTACGCCGCCCTGCAGGTGCAGACCGGGGCGCACGACGTCGTCGTCGCGGGCGGCACCGAGAGCATGAGCAACGCCGCGTTCTACTCGCTCGACATGCGGTGGGGCGCAAGGAACGGCGTCGCCGTCCACGACACCCTCGTACGCGCCCGGCAGACCGCCGGCGGCAGGAACCACCCCGTGCCCGGCGGCATGCTGGAGACCGCCGAGAACCTGCGCCGCGCGTACGCGATCCCCCGGCAGGAGCAGGACGAGCTGGCCCTCCTGTCCCACCAGCGGGCGGTCCGGGCCCAGGCGGACGGGATCCTGGCCGAGGAGATCGTCCCGGCCGCGGTGAAGGTCAAGGGCGGTGAGACGGTGATCGACACCGACGAGCACCCGCGCGCCGACACCTCGCTGGAGTCGCTGGGCAGGCTCAGGCCGATCATGCTCGGCTCCGACCCGGAGGCCACCGTCACGGCCGGCAACGCCAGCGGGCAGAACGACGCGGCCGCCCTGTGCCTGGTCACCACCCCCGAGCGCGCCGAGCGGCTCGGGCTGCGTCCCCTGGTCCGCCTCGTGTCCTGGGCCGTGGCGGGAGTCGAGCCGAAGACCATGGGCATCGGGCCGGTCCCCGCCACCGCGGCCGCCCTCGGCCGCGCCGGCCTGTCCCTGGCCGACATGGACCTCATCGAGCTGAACGAGGCGTTCGCGGCCCAGGCGCTGGCCGTCATGAGAGAGTGGAAGTTCGGCGAGAAGGACCTGGAACGCACGAACGTCCACGGCTCCGGCATCTCGCTCGGTCACCCGGTGGGGGCCACCGGCGCGCGGATGCTCGCGACGCTGTCCCGCGAACTGCACCGGCGCCAGGCCCGCTACGGCCTGGAGACCATGTGCATCGGCGGAGGGCAGGGGTTGGCCGCCGTCTTCGAGCGGGTGACGCCATGACCGCGCCGCTGGGTCCGTAGCCGGATCATGACCCGGCCGGGAGGCTGCGTGCGGCGGCCGGCCGGGGCCCCCGGCCGCGCACCGCCCGTGGCGTCAGGGGCGTTCGGCGGTGAAGATCGCGGTGCCCGGGATGTGCCGGCCGCGCAGCGGGCTCCAGCCGCCCCACACCCGCTCGTGACCCGCCGGCCACTCCGGCTCCAGCAGCCCGGTCACGCTCAGCCCCGAGGCCACGACCAGGCCCACCCAGTCGCCCATGGTGCGATGGTGCTCGACGTACGTGGGCACGCCGTCCTCGTCGCTCTCCACGTACGGCGTGCGGTCGAAGTACGACCGGTCGGACGTCAGCCCGCGCGGCCCCGGGTCGTCGGGGAAGGCCCACCGGATCGGATGGCTCACCGAGAACACGAACCGCCCGCCGGGCCGCAGCACCCGGCGCACCTCCCGGAACACCGCCGCCGGGTCGGCCACGAACGGCAGCGCGCCGAAGGCCGAGCACGCCAGATCGAACGACCCGGCGGCGAACGGCAGCGCCTCGGCGTCCGCCTGCACCACCGGCACCCGCACGCCGGTCTCCATGTCGATGCGCCGGGAATGGCGGAGCTGGCGGTGCGACAGGTCGAACGCGGCCACCTCGGCGCCCTGAGTCACCAGCCAGCGCGCGCACTGGGCCGCGCCGCAGCCGATCTCCAGCACCCGCCGCCCGCGCACGTCGCCCAGCAGGCCCGCCTCGGCCTCGTCGACCCCCTCCGGGCACCAGACGAACCCGGTGTCACGCAGGAAGTCGCCGTGCTCGACCTGGTAGTCGTCGGCGTTGCCGTCCCACCAGCCGCGGTTGGCCCGCGACGAAGAGGACGGCATCTAGCGCATCTTGGGGCCGCGCGGCATCCGCGAGCCCTTGGGCATCGGGCCCTTGGGCATCGGCATGTTCTTCGGCAGCGACCGCAGGCGGTCCTTGACCTCGTTGACCGCGGGCTTCTTCAGGTTGCGCGGCAGCTTCATGATGTGGCGCTGCAGCTTCGACAGCGGCACCTGGCCCTCGCCGTCACCGCACTGGATGTCGTAGATCTCGATGCCCAGCACCACCCGGGCGACCCGCTTCTTCTCGGCGGCCAGCATCCGCGCCACCCGGTTGCCCGGGCCCTCCGACACCAGCACCACGCCCGGGTAGCCGACCACCATGTGCACGAGGTCCTGGTCGCGGTTGACCGCGATGGCCGGGGTGACCTGCCAGGCGCCGCGCATGCCCTGCAGCACCGCCGCGCCCGCGCCGGTCTGGCCGTGCAGGATCGAGTACTGGGCGCGCTGGGCGAGCTGGCCGAACACGACCAGGCCCACGGTGAGCCCCAGCATCACGCCGAGGAACACCGAATACCACAGGAAGCCCGTGACCATGCCGATCACGACGACCACAGCGAGCGTGCCGATCGCCGACAGGAACACGATGGGCAACCCCTTGGGGTTGGCCTGCTGGATGACCTGCGCGATCATGCGGAGCTGCTTGATGCGCCCCGGCTTCTCTGGGTCCACGGACTTCGCCATGTTCGCAAGGATACAAACCAACCGGTCCTGAAAGGAAAACGTGACCTTACCGGCCAGGACACGGCGCGGCGCCCCCCACCGGGAGGCGCCGCGACAACCCGTGCGTCAGGCGCTCTGCCGCGCCTCGATCGCCTGCTGGTAGAGCCGGCCCGCGCGGTACGACGAGCGCACCAGCGGCCCGGACAGCACGCCGGCGAAGCCGATGGCCTCGGCCTCGGCCTGCAGCTCCACGAACTCCTCCGGCTTGACCCACCGCTCCACCGGGTGGTGGCGGGGCGTCGGGCGGAGGTACTGGGTGATGGTGAGCAGGTCGGTGCCGGCCGCGTGCAGGTCGCGCATGGCCTCGACGACCTCCTCGCGCGTCTCGCCCATGCCCAGGATCAGGTTGGACTTGGTCACCAGGCCCGCCTCGCGCGCCATGGTGATCACCGCCAGGGACCGCTCGTAGCGGAACGCCGGCCGGATCCGCTTGAAGATCCGCGGCACGGTCTCGACGTTGTGCGCGAACACCTCGGGCTTGCTGGAGAAGACCTCCTCCAGCTGCCCGCGGTCGCCGTTGAAGTCGGGCACCAGCAGCTCGACGCCGCAGCCGGGCAGCAGGGAGTGGATCTGCCGCGCGGTCTCCGCGTACAGCCAGGAGCCGCCGTCGGGCAGGTCGTCACGGGCCACGCCGGTCACCGTGGCGTAGCGCAGGCCCATCTGCTGGACCGACTCGGCCACACGGCGCGGCTCGTCCCGGTCGTACTCCTTGGGCTTGCCCGTGTCGATCTGGCAGAAGTCGCACCGGCGCGTGCACTGGTCGCCGCCGATGAGGAACGTCGCCTCGCGGTCCTCCCAGCACTCGTAGATGTTGGGGCAGCCCGCCTCTTCGCAGACCGTGTGCAGGCCCTCCCGGCGCACGAGCGATTTCAGCTCGGTGTACTCGGGGCCCGTCCTCAGCTTGGTCTTGATCCACGGGGGCTTGCGCTCGATAGGGGTCTCGGCGTTGCGCACCTCCAGGCGGAGGAGCTTTCGGCCTTCAGGAGCAACGGTCACCAGCCCAGCTTACGTCTCGCCGGGACCTGGACCACGCGAGGGGTGGATTCCCGCGGGGGGTATCAGACGATCAGGCCGAACCCGCGGATCGCCCGGGTGTAGTGCCGCAGGAGCTCGTCGTCGATCCGGTGCGACTCGGCCGCGCCGAGCAGCTCCGAGCCCGCGTCCGAGCCCCGGCCCGAGCCCCGGGCGAAGTCCTGGCCGGAGCCCTGTTCCGCGCCCTGCTCCGCGCCCTTTTCCGACCCAGCGGACGGCCGCGCGGCCCGCGCCAGCGCCTGCTCCCGGATGGCCGGCACGCCCTCCCCGCGCAGCGCCGCTGCCTGCATCGGCGCCAGGTACCGGCCGCTCGCCAGCAGCCCGCGCACCTCCGCGAGGTCGCGCGCCGGAACGACCCGCCGCGCCAGGTCCTCGCGCCGCCGCTCGACGCGGCCCGCGTCCGCCCGCGCCAGCCGGGTCAGCCCCCGCTCCAGCAGGAGCAGCGGACCGCCCAGCACCCGGCCGACGAGACGGCCCAGCAGCCCGGCCGCCTCGTATCCGGCGCTCGGCTGGTGCAGCGGGTTGAGTGACGAGGCGAGCACATTCGTCTGCGCCTCGTGCCGCACCTCCAGCGGCGCCGCCCCCAGGAGCGCCTCCCGCCACTCGGACAGCGTCGCCAGCGCGCCGTCCACGACCAGCTCCTCGACCGTGGGCGTCTCCGCGTACGCCAGGGCCAGCGCCGCCGCCCGCTGCCGGGGCGACAGGGCCAGCCACAGCGGCAGCCCCACCACGAGCACGGGCCTGCGGAACGGGCCGACCCGCAGCAGACGGGAGACCGGGTCGAGGTCGCGTACCGCCACCTCGCGCGGGCGCGGCCCGCCGGCCCGGTCCGCCACCCGCTCGGCGAGGCCGTACAGCTCTCGGGCGGCCTCGCGGCCGAGGACCTCGGCGTCGGCCGGCAGCCGCCCGCCCAGCCGGGGACGCAGCATCCAGCCGAGCGCCACCAGCACGCCGCCCACCAGCCAGCCGAAGACCATCTCGGCGTTGACGGCGGCGATCCACACCCCGGTCACGACGAAGGCGAGAGTGAGGGCGTGCACGAGGACCGCGAGAAGAAGAGTGATCAGCCGGTTCACGGCCTGAGCGTAGACGCCCGTCCCGTGCCCGGCCATCCCTTTCGCGGCACCGAGGCCGCTACCTTCGCATGAGGTCCTCTTCGTGCAGGTCGAACGGCTGCATGCCGAGCGACTCCGACAGGCGCTTCTCCGCGATCGGCAGGACCTCGTCCACCACGATCCGCCGGCCCGTCTCCGCCGACAGCGACGTCACCCCCACGTCGGGGATGCCGCACGGCAGGATCCGGTTGAACCAGCGCGGGTCGTTGGCGCAGTTGAGCGCGAACCCGTGCATCGTGACGCCGCGCGACACCCGGATGCCGACCGCGCCGATCTGCCGGTCGGGCAGCCCGAGACCGGGATCGCCGGACGTCCACACGCCGGCCCGGCCGCTCACCCGGCGGGCGATGACCCCGAAGTCGGCGCAGATCTGGATCATCGCCTCCTCCAGGCGGCACACGTACGTCGTCACGTCGCCGACGGCCACGATCGGGTACGCGACGAGCTGGCCAGGACCGTGCCAGGTGACGCGCCCGCCCCGATCGACGTCGATCACCGGCGTGCCGTCGGCGGGCCGCTCGTGCGGCGCGGCACGCCTGCCGGCCGTGTAGACCGGAGCGTGCTCCAGCAGGAGCACCGTGTCGGTCAGCTCGCCGGCGACCCGTTTGCCGTGCACCTGACGCTGCAGCGCCCAAGCCTGCTCATAGGGGACGTCGACACCGAGGCGGACGATGGCGAGTGCGAGGGGATCGACCCCGTGCCTGGGGCGCATGGGTCCATTGTGCCGTTCCGTCACCCTTGAAGGGTAATTCAGGAGGTCAGCAGGTGCGGCTCGATCCTGAACTCCTTCACCCCGCCGTCGCCGTCGTGCTCCACCCGGTAGGCGTACGCGCCCCGTCTCGTGCTGACCGCCTGGATGAACTCGGTGCCGACGTAGTGCAGCCCCACGCCCTCGTCGGCCGCGTAGCCGCCGGGCATCTCCCCGCCGGCCACCGAGGCCTGGAGCAGCGTGCGCCGCTGCGGGTCGGAGTCGTAGTGCACCCCGCACGCGTAGGGGAGCAGGGCCAGGCCGTCGGCCCACACCCGCAGCTCCGGCCCGAAGGAGTCGGTGTTGCCGCCGACGTGCCAGCACAGCGCGCCCGCGCTCTGCCCGGACAGCACCACCCCGGCCCGCCACGCCTCCTCGAACGCCTCGTCCAGGCCGTGCAGCCGCCACAGCGCCATCAGGTTGGCCACGCTGCCGCCGCTGACGTAGATGACGTCCTGCTCCAGGATCCAGGCCCGGGGGTCGGCGACGTTGGGCATGGGGAAGACGGTCAGGTGGCTCACCTCGACGTCCCACCCGGCGAACGCCCCGTACATCTTCAGCAGCCAGTCGGCGTCGTCGCCCGTCGCGGTGGCCAGCAGGCCCAGGCGTGGCCGGTCCTGGCCGGTCAGGTCGAGCGCGTAGCGCAGCAGCGGGCTCGCCTGGAGGAAGCCGTGGCGCTCGGTGGGAACGAACGATCCGCCGCCGATGGCCAGAATGTGCGACTGCCCTGACCTGCTCATGCCGGTGCCTCCCCAAGGTGCCGATGCTGCGAGAACAGCACCCTAGAGTACGGCGCGCAGCGCCTCGTCGAGACTGGTATGGGCGAAGCCGTACCCGGTGTCCTCCAGCCTGCGCGGCAGGACGCGGTGCCCGGGCAGCAGCGCCTCCCTGGCGAACTCCCCGATCCCCAGGCTGAGCGCGAACGCCGGCACCGGCATCGGCACCGTGCCCTTGCGCAGTGCCTTGCCCAGGGTCCGCGTGAACGTCTCGTTGGTGACAGGTGCGGGCGAGGTGAGGTTCACCGGGCCGGACGCCTCACGGTGGTCCAGGACGTGCAGCACCGCGCCCACCCAGTCCGTCTCCGAGATCCACGACCAGTACTGCCGGCCCGAGCCGAGCGGGGCGCCGAGCCCCGCCCTGAAGATCGGCAGCATCCGGCCGAGCGCGCCGCCCCGCCGGCTCAGCGCCAGACCGGTGCGCAACTGCGCCGTCCGCACCCCCAGCGACTCCGCCTCCCGGGCCTCGCGCTCCCAGCGGGCGCACAGCTCCGCCAGGAAGCCCCGTCCCTGGCCCGCGCTCTCGTCGATCGGCCGGTCGCCCGTGTCGCCGTAGAAGTCCACCCCGGAGGCCGACAGCAGCGCCTCAGGCGGCCGTGACAGCCCTCTGAGGGCCGTCACCAGGGTGCGGGTGCCCTCGATCCGGCTGCGGACGAGCTCGCGCTTGTAGGCGGGGCTCCAGCGCCGGTCGCCGATGGGCGCCCCGGCGAGGTGGACCACCGCGGTGGCGTCCTCCAGGGCCGCGGGGTCCAGCACGCCCGCGGACGGGTCCCAGAACCGCTCGTCCGGGCCCGCGGGCGGGCGGCGCACCAGTGCGACGACCCGGTCGCCGCGCTCCCGCAGGGCCCCGGCCAGCGCACTGCCCAGCAGCCCCGACGCCCCGGTCACGATGATCGCCATCAACCCACCCTACGCCGCGCCCCCGCGCGTCACGGGGCAGCACGCCGGGATCCCGCCGCACGGAAAGAGGCCCGGACGGCAACCGTCCGGGCCTCCTCACGGGAACCGTGTCACCCCGCGTCGCGCGGGAGCCGTGTCACCCCGCGTCGCGCGGGGACCGGGTCATCCCGCCTCGCGGGGGCCGGGTCACGCCAGGCCGAGCTGGGCCTCGAAGCGGCCCTCCTCCAGACGGCGCTTGACCGTCGTCAGGAAGCGGGCGGCGTCGGCGCCGTCCACCAGGCGGTGGTCGTACGTCAGCGCCAGGTACACCATCGAGCGGACCGCGATGACCTCGCCCTCCGGCGTGTCCACCACCACGGGACGCTTGACGACGGCGCCGGTGCCCAGCATGCCGACCTGCGGCTGGTTGAGGATCGGCGTGTCGAACAGGGCGCCGCGGCTGCCGGTGTTGGTCAGCGTGAACGTGCCGCCGGTGATCTCGTCGGGCGTCACCTTGTTGGCGCGGGTGCGCTCGGCCAGGTCGGCCGTCTTACGGGCCAGCCCGGCGAGGTTGAGGTCGCCGGCGTTCTTGATGACCGCCGCGATCAGGCCGCGCTCGGTGTCGACCGCGATGCCCAGGTGCTCGACGTCGAAGTACGTGACCTCCATGGTCTCGTTGTTGATCGTCGCGTTGAGCTTGGGGTGCTGCTTGAGCGCCTCGATGGCGGCCATCTCGAAGAACGGCATGAACGACAGCTTGACGCCCTCGCGGCGCAGGAACTCGCCCTTGGCCTGGTCACGCAGCCGAGCGATCTTGGTGACGTCGACCTCGACGACCGTGGTGAGCTGCGCCGCGGTCTGCAGCGACTCGACCAGCCGCTTGGACATGGTCTGCCGCAGGCGCGACATCTTCTCGGTGCGGCCGCGCAGCGTGGTGTCGACCTCGACGGGCTCGGGCGCCGCGGCCGGGGCCTGCGCCGCCGGGGCCTGGGCGGCCGGAGCCGCGGCGGCCGGCTGGGCGGCGGGGGCCTGGGCGGCCGGCTGGGCCTGCTCGCGCTGCGCCTTGGCGGCCTCCAGCACGTCCTGCTTGCGGATGCGGCCGCCGACGCCCGTGCCGGTGATCGACTCCAGGTCGACGCCGTGCTCGTTGGCGAGCTTGCGCACCAGCGGCGTCACGTACGGGCTCTCACCCGTGGACGGAGCGGCGGGCTCGGCCGGGGCCTGCGCCTGCGGCGCCTGCGGGGCCGGGGCCTGCGGAGCCGGGGCCTGCGGAGCCGGAGCGGGCGGGGCCTGCTGCGCCTGCGGGGC
>NZ_JBEXDT010000039.1:0-69192 GCF_040605905.1 Nonomuraea sp. NPDC005501
GCCGGAAGGCGGGGCGGCGGGGCGGCGGCGGTCGCCCGGGGCGAGGTCGAGGAGGGCGGCGAGCGTCTCCGCGCCCGAGACGCCGTCGATGGCCGCGTGGTGCACCTTCGTGTACACCGCGACCAGCCCACCCGCCAGCCCGTGGATGAGATGCATCTCCCACAGCGGGTGCGCCCGGTCGAGCCGCCGGGCGTGGATGCGCGCCACCTCGTCGGCGAGCTGCCGCTGGTCGCCCGGATCCGGCAGCGCGGTCTCGAACAGGTGGTTGCCGAGGTCGAACCCGGGATCCGCCGCCCAGTACGGATGGTCGAGGCCGAACGGCACCGGCGCGATCCGGAGGCTGAGGGCGGGGGACAGGTGGACGCGTTCGAGGAGCAGCTCGGCCAGGGCGTCGCGGTTGACCGCGCCGTCCGCCGGATCGAGGATGGCCAGCCCCGCCACGTGCGCGGCGGTGGTCGCGGACTCGACATTGAGGAACTGGGCGTCGAGTGCGGTCAACTGGCGCATCTTGGCTCCTTATGGTCTCGTGTGGTAAGCGTCACACGGACCGATTTCGGATGGGTTTCCGCGCGAGTCTTTCAGATGAATTCACCGTACCCAGGCAGACCATTCGGGAATGCGCAGCTCAGCATGGATCGGTGACATTTTCCTATCCGCTGACAACATGAATCGGGTGTTGCACGACGGCGTCGAAGTGATAGCCGAAGGGGTGACGCGGAGTGACCAGCGGCTGTGTCGCGCCGGTCTCGTCGGTGGCGCGCGCCATGAGGACGTGCCGCCCGGGGGTACGGGGCGCCCACTGGACGTGCCACGGCAGCCAGGCGCTGACCAGGCGGCGGCCGTGATGCTGGGCCGGACTCCAGCTGGCGCCCCCGTCGAGGCTCACCTCCACGCGGGTGATCCGGCCGCGCCCCGACCATGACCGGCCGTGCAGGGTGTGGGGGACGCCGAGGGGGAGCACGGCGTCCCAGGGGAGTTCGAAAGCGCTCTTGACCGGCTGCGTGGTGATATCGCGGTAGAACAGGGTGTTCCAGGGGGTGAGGATCTCCTCGGTGGCGACCTCCAGATCGCCGAGCCATTTGATGGACGCAATTCCCGCCCATCCCGGGACCACCAGCCGCGCCGGAAATCCGTGATCGGGCGGAAGCGGTTCGCCGTTCATTTCGTAGGCGACTATCACGTCGTCCATGGCCTTGCCGGCGGGCAGCGGCCTGCGTACCCGGCCGTGGTCCTCGAACGGCGCGTCCAGCCCCCGCGCCACCACGTCCACGGCCTCGGGCCGCAGGCCGGCCTCCCGCAGGAGGTACGACAGGGGCACGCCGCGCCAGCGCGCCACCCCGATCGCGCCGAGCCCCCACTGCGCCCCGGGGGCCGGCTCGCGCTGCTGGGTGTCATAGAGGCTGCGGCCGTTCCCGGCGCACTCGATCGCGGTGTCGATGGTCCGCGAGGGCATGGCGAGCAGTTGCGGATAGGTGTACGAGCCGGGACATCGCACGCCGGGGCCGTGCAGGCGCAGCCGCCACGTGGAGGCGTCGATCAGCGGGGTGACGGTGTGGTTGCGCACGAAGAACCGGTCGGTCGGCGTGTGGTAGCCCGCACCGGCCATGGCTTCCCAGCGCATCTCCGCGTTGCCGTCGTGCAGCCGGAACAGGTGGTCCGGCAAGGGCTTGACGATCGTTGTCACGGCCTGCTTCACGGGGCCACCACCTCCGTTAATCTTTATTTCCTACTGGAAAACCATGTAATCATATCGACCGGTTCCGATCCACTGGCCGCCCCGTAACGGCTCGGCCGTGGCGAGGGCCGTCAGCAGGCCCTCGTCGGCGGGTCCTCCGTCAGGGATATACCCGTCATGGCGAGGGACAGCAGGCGCCGCGCCAGCTCCGGCCGCCCCGGCGACTGCTCGCCCGCCCACGCCATGCCGGCCGCGATCGCCAGCAGCTCCTCCGTGGTGACGTCGTGCCGTACGCCGCCCCGCGCCTGGGCGCGTTCCAGCAGCTGGGAGCCGGCCGCGCGCATCGCCGCGCACGAGGCGTGCAGCTCCGACTCCTCGTCGCGCAACGCCGCCATGACCGACTCCGGCAGGCCCCGGTACGTCGCCGATCCGGCCGCCACCTCAGCGAGCCAGGTGGCCAGGGCCTCGCGCGGCGACGGCTCGGCGAGCAGGTCGGCGGCCCGCCGGGCCAGACCGTCGAAGCGGTCGCGCATGAGCGCCTGGAGCAGCGCCTCGCGCGTCGGGAAGTGCCGGTAGAGGGTGCCGATCCCCACGCCGGCGCGCCGGGCGATGTCGCGCAGCGACGCCTCCGTGCCGTGCTCGGCGAAGGCCGCGCGGGCGGCGGTCAGGAGCTGGTCGTGGTTGTGGCGGGCGTCCGCGCGAAGCGCCTCGGGCACGGCGGGGGTCTCCTTCGGTGTTGACAGCCGGAGCAGTGCTCCGTATGTTCCGGAGCATCGCTCCGCATAATCTACCAAGGAGACACCATGACCGGACGGACCGTGCTCGTCACCGGCGCGACGGGCCAGCAGGGCGGCGCCACCGCACGTGCCCTGCTGGCGAAGGGCTGGCACGTCAGAGCGCTGGTACGCGACCCGGGCGCCCCGGCGGCCCGGCTGCTGGCGAAGGCCGGCGCCGAGCTCGTGCCCGGCGACATGGGCGACCGCGGGTCGCTGGCGGAGGCGGTCCGCGGCGCCTACGGGGTGTTCAGCGTGCAACCGGCCGCCGGCCCGCCGCACGGCGTCGCCGAGGAGGTACGGCTCGGCGTCAACGTGGCCGACGCCGCGCACGAGGCCGGTGTGCGGCACCTCGTCTACACCTCCGTCGGCAGCGCCGACCGGGACACCGGCATCGCCACCTGGAACACCAAGTGGGAGATCGAGCGGCACATCAGGGCACTCGGCCTGCCGGCCACGATCCTGCGCCCCGTCATGTTCATGGAGAACCACACCCGGCCGGGCTTCGGCGTGACCGGTGAGACCGCGCTCATGCGGATCATCCCGCCCAAGGCGAGGGTCCAGCTCATCGCCGTCGCCGACATCGGCGCGTTCGCCGCGCTGGCCTTCACCGACCCGGACCGCTACCTGGGTGAGGCGCTGGAGCTGGCCGGCGACGAGCTGACCCGCGACGACCTGGCGGCCGCCATCACCCGCGCCACCGGCCATCCCGTCAACACCGACCCCATCCCCGAGGAACGGCGCGCGGCACTCGGGCTCGGGGCGTCCCACCTGGAGACGGAGTCGTTCGGGGGCTGGGCCGCGGACATCCCGGCGCTGCGGGCCCTGCACCCGGGGCTGATGAGCTTCGAGACGTGGCTGGACCGCGAGGGCAAGGCGCTGTTCGCCGCCCTGCTCGCCGGCTCCTGACCCTCGTACGGCCCGGACCGGGCTTCCCGCCGGGAGCAGGCGGGACGGCGGCGGCCGAGGGCGGCGACGGGTGCCGGGCCGTGCCCCCTCGATGGGCTACGACGGGTGGCCGAGGGCGCGGCGGGCGGCGCGGGTCAGGGCGGGCACGGTCGGGCCGGTGAGGACGGCGGCGATGTGGGCGTCCGGACGGATGAGCCACGCCTCGCCCGGCCTCGCCCCCAGCGCCTCACGCACGTCGCCGCCCGGGTCGATCTCGTCCAGGGCCAGCACCGTGACCGGCGCCCGGACCGCGCGGGCCACCGCCGTGCCGAGCGCCTCGCGGTCGAGCCCCTCGGCGAGCAGCACGAGCAACCCGTCACGGCACACCTGCCGCAACCTGGTCACCTCCGGCCGTCCCTGGACGGACACGGGCGCGTCGGGCACGATCACGCCGGGGACCGGCGAGGGGGACTCGCCCCTCGCCGGCCGTCCGGTGAACGTCCGCCCGGGAGCGGGCGTCGTCAGCGGCGAGTCGAGATACCAGAACGGCTCCGCGAACCGTCCCGAGTCCACCGCCGAGACCCTCTCCTGGGAGCGGGCCGAGGCGGCACGGTCGAGGATCTCGCGGCGGCGTGCCCACCCGGCCTCGGTGCGCGGCGCCAGGAAGCGCATCGTCGCCGCCGTCACCTCCAGGTTCTCCAGCGCCGCCGCTCGCCGCTCCGTCTCGTACGTCCCCAGCAGCTCCTCCGGCGCCCACCCGTACCGTACGAAGGCGATCTTCCACGCGGCGTTCTCCGCGTCCGGCACCCCGGAGTTCAGCCCGCGGGCGCCGAACGGCGCCACCAGGTGAGCGCAGTCGCCCGCCAGCAGCACCCGCCCCGCCCGCATCCGGTCCGTCACCCGCGAGTGGAACCGGTACACGGTCCGCCACACCAGCTCGTACGGCCGCTCGCCCACGACCTGCCTGATCCGCCGGTCCAGCCCGCCCGACGCCTCCTCGGCCGCGAGGTCGAATTCCGGCGGCACCTGCCAGTCGATGCGGTACGTCGATCCCGGACACGGATGGACGAGGACCTGGCGGCCGGGGTTCCAGGCGGGGTCGAAGTGGAAGCGGCGCTCCCGCTCCCAGCCGGGCAGCTCGGCGCGGACGTCGCAGATGAGGAACCGCTCGTCGAACGTCTCCCCGTCGAACGACACCCCCAGCGCGGCCCGTACGAGCCCGCCGTGGGCTCCGGCGCAGGCGACCGCGTGCGAGCCCCGCACCTCGGCGCCGTTCGCGCACCGCACGGTCACCCCGTCCGCATCGGGCGGGAAGGCGACCACCTCGTGCCCCCACCGCACGTCGATCAGCGGCGTGGCGGCGATCCGCTCGTCCAGCAGCTCCTCGGTGCGGGCCTGGGAGATGTTCACGAACGGCGGCAGCGGCGAGCGGCCCGGGTCGAAGCTCCAGGCGAACAGCTCCCGGCCCTGGTAGTAGGTGCGCGCGGTGGTCCAGGTCAGCCCCTCGGCGGTGATGGCGCCGCAGCCGGCCGCCTCCCACACGTCGAGCACGTCCCGCTGCTGGCAGATCGACCTCGACCCGGCGGGGTCGCGGCCGGGACGCCGGTCCAGGACGACGACGGGCAGCCCCCAGCGGGCCAGCAGCAGCGCCGCCGTCTGCCCCACCGGCCCCGCCCCGATCACGACCACGGGAAGCGGCCCGGCCGGCGGCGGGGGGCCGGGGAACGGGTCCGGCGGCATCGTCGCTCAGCCCTGGAGGAGGGCCCAGACCTCGCGGTCGCGGGCCGCCGTCCAGACGCGTGGGCGTTCGACGCCGGACAGCTCGTCCCACAGCCGCGACACGTCGAACGGCAGGCAGTGCTCGAAGATCGGCCACCCGCCGAACCGGGGCGCGAGCCGCTCGCGCACCGCCTCGAACGCCTGCCTGAGCGTCCCGCCCGCGTCGCGCACGGCGCCCACCTCGCGGATCATGACTTCCAGGAACATCCGGGTCTGCGCGATGGCCGCGTCCACCGCCTCCCGGCCCCAGGCGACCGCGCCGCGCCCGCCGACCAGTGTCTCGGCGCCCAGCCCGGCGATCCGGTCGAGCGTGCCGGTGGCCCAGTCGCGGTGGAAGGCGTCGCCGGTGTAGAGGGCGGCCTGGGCCTCCACCAGGTCGCCGGCGAACAGGATGCGCCGCCGGGGCAGCCAGGCCACCAGATCGCCCTCGGTGTGGCCGCGCCCGCAGTGCCACAGCACCAGGTCGCCCCGCCCGCCGCCGAGGTCGATCGTGAGCCGGTCGGAGAACGTCAGCGTCGGCCACGTCAGCCCGGGGATGCTGTCAGGCTCCTTGAACAGGCGCGGCATCCGCCCGAGCTCCGACTCCCAGTCCTCCTTGCCGCGCTCGGCGACCAGCTCCCGCGTCTTGTCGTGCGCCACGACGACGTCGGCGCCGAACGCGCTCGCGCCCAGCACCCGCACGGCGTGGTAGTGCGACAGCACGAGGTAGCGCACCGGCTTGTCGGTGTGCTCGCGCAGCCGGGTCAGCCACTCACGCGCCGCCACGGGCGTCGCCAGCGCCTCGAAGCAGACGAGGAAGTCCTCGCCCTCGATCGCGCCGGCGTTGGGGTCGCCCTCGGCGGTGAACGCGTACACGCCGTCCGCCAGCACGTCCAGGGTCTGCCGCTGGTCGGCCAGGTCGGCCGACGAGGCGAACGCCTTCGCCGTCATGAGCCCCCCACACGCCGCGAGGACAGGGTCCTTCCCACCTTACGCCGGGAGCCCCGGGAAACCCGGTAAGGCGTCAGGGCCGCAGGAAGGCCCGGAGCCGCTCCAGTGGCCAGGTGTTGATGACGTCGTCGGTGGTGAGCCAGGCCCGCTGCGCGATGCCGACGCCGAACCGCTGGTGGGCCAGGTGCGGGATGGCGTGGGAGTCGCTGTCGATGGAGAACTTCACCCCGTGGTGCTTGGCCAGCCGTACCAGGTCGGACGGGAGGTCGGAGCGGTCGGGGTAGGAGTCGATCTCCATGGCCGTGCCCGTGCGGGCGGCGGCGCGGAAGATCGCGTCCCAGTCGGCGTCGACCGGGTCACGCTTGCCGATCTTGCGGGTGGTGGGGTGGCCGATGATGTCGACGTACGGGTTCTCGCAGGCGGCGATGAAGCGGCGGGTCATCTCGTCGCGCGGCATGCCGAAATGGGAGTGCACGGAGGCCACGCACACGTCGAACTCCCGCAGCACCTCGGCGGGCCAGTCGACCGAGCCGTCGGGCGCGATGTTGAGCTCGCTGCCGTGCAGCAGCCGCATGCCCGGGTGCCGCTCCTGCAGCTTGGCCAGCCGCTCGCGCTGCTCCAGCGCCTTGTCGAGCGTCATGCGCTGCATGGCCAGGTCGGGCGCGTGGTCGGTGACCGCGTAGTAGGAGTAGCCGCGCGCCTCGGCGGCGGCCACCATGTCCTCCAGCGGGGCGATGCCGTCGGTCAGGTCGGTGTGGGTGTGCAGGTCGCCGCGCAGGTCGGCCAGCCGCACCAGCTCGGGCAGCTCGCCGCGCAGCGCCGCCCGCACCTCGCCGCCGTCCTCACGCATGGGCGGCGGGACGTACTGCATGCCGAGCGCGGCGTAGATGTCCTCCTCCGACTCGGCGGCGATCACCCGCTCGCCCTCGAACAGGCCGTACTCCGACAGCTTCCAGCCCTTCTTGACCGCCATCTCGCGGATCGCGACGTTGTGCTCCTTGGAGCCGGTGAAGTACTGCAGGGCGGCGCCCCACGAGGCCGCGGGCACCACCCGCAGGTCGACCTGCACGCCGGAGGTGGTGCGGATCGACGTCTTCTTGTCGCCGGCCGCGATCACCTCCGCGACGTACGGCTGCGCCCGGAACTCCTCCATGATCGATTCGGGTGCCACGGCGAGGATGTCGATGTCGCCGATCGTGTCCTTCATGCGGCGCAGCGATCCGGCGTAGGCGACGCGCTCGGCGGTCAGGGACGCCATCACCTGCTCGGCCAGCGACATGGCGACGCCGATGTGGACCCGGCGGCCCGCCTGCTCGATCTGCTCGACGCCCTTGGCGAGGTTGGCCAGCGTCTTGGCGCCGAGGCCCTTGACGCCGTCGAGCCGGCCCGCCGCGATCGCCTCGCCCAGCGCGGCGGGGGAGTCGATGCCGAAGTCCTCGAACAGCATGATCGCGGTCTTCGGCCCGAGCGACGGCACCCGCGTCAGCCGCCGGACCCCTTCGGGCACCCGCCCGCGCAGGTCGTCGAGCTGCCGGAAGCTCCCGCGCAGCAGGAACTCCTCCATCTTCTTCGCGATCGCCTCGCCGACGCCGGGGACGCCGCGCACGTCGGTCGCCGAGATGTCCTCGGGGAAGCCGGCGATGGCCTTGGCGGCCTTCTGGTAGCTGCGCACCCGGAAGGCGTCACCGCCGGTCAGCGCGAACAGCTCGGCGTACTCCTGCAGCGCCGCCGCCGCTTCCTCGTTAGCACGTGCCATGGCCAAAGCTTAGAAGCCGCCACCGACACTTCCGGCCCCGCCCGGCCGCTCCCGGCCGCCGCCGGGAGCGGGTGACGACCGTCAGAAGCGGACCACGCGCGGCCGGTACGGCTCGGTGAGGAAGGCGAGCTCCTCCTCCGTCAGCCGGACGTCCACCGCGGCGACCGCGTCGTCCACGTGCCGCTCCTTGGTGGCGCCCACGATCGGGGCCGTCACCGCCGGCTGCTGGAGCACCCAGGCGAGCGCGACCTGCGCGGGAGGCAGGTCCCGCTCCTTGGCGATCCGCGCCACCCGGTCGATGACGATCTGGTCGTCGTCCGGCTCGTACAGGGAGCCGATGCGCGGGTCGGAGCCCGCCCGCGCGGTCGCGGCGTCCTGGCCGGCGCGGGCGAGCACGCCGCGCGCCAGCGGGCTCCACGGGATGACGCCCACACCCTGGTCGGCGCAGAGCGGCAGCATCTCGCGCTCCTCCTCGCGGTAGAGGAGGTTGTAGTGCGGCTGCATCGACACGAACCGGGTCCACCCGTTGACCTCGGCGACGTGCTGCGCCTTGGCGAACTGCCACGCCCACATCGTGGAGGCGCCGATGTAGCGGGCCTTGCCGGCCTTGACCACGTCGTGCAGCGCCTCCATCGTCTCCTCGATGGGCGTCTCGTCGTCCCAGCGGTGGATCTGGTAGAGGTCCACGTGATCGGTGCCGAGCCGCCGCAGGGAGTCGTCGATCGAGGCGTGGATGTGCTTGCGCGACAGGCCGCGGTCGTTGTGCCCCTCGCCCATGGGGAAGTAGACCTTGGTCGCCAGCACGTAGTCCTCCCGCCGGGGGAAGATCTTGCGCAGCAGGTTGCCGGTGACGACCTCGCTCTCGCCGGCGCTGTAGACGTCCGCCGTGTCGAAGAACGTCACACCGGCGTCGGCCGCGCGCCGCACCAGCGGCTCCGCCTGCTCCTCGGTGAGGGTCCACTCCATCTTGGCGGGGTCGCCGTAGCTCATCATGCCCAGGCAGATACGGGAGACTTTCAGGCCAGTGGTGCCGAGTCGCGTGTATTCCATGGGGTCAACCCTATGACTGGCATGTTTGCCCCGGCTTACGGACTGAAGGTGTCCGAACCAGGCCATCCGCTTTACAGGCGTCGGCCGATCGGGTCGATTAGAGGGAGGCGTGGACCGGGCGGCAGGCGGGGGGCGGGTGTACTGCACGGGGAACGGGTTCGCGGCCCGCTTGCGCTCGGTGGTCGTCACCCCCATGTCCCCGTTGTGGCTGGGCCGGGTCGCCGTGACGGCCGGACTGGCGGCTCTCACGGTCCCCGTCCAGGCCGCTCTGACGGTCCCCGTCGGGTCCGCTCCGGCGGTGCCCGTCGGGGCGGTGGTGCTGATGGCGCTGCTGGCCGTGCACGCGCGGTTCGTCCTGGGGGTGCTGGCGCGCCGGGAGGGCGGGTGGTGGCTGGTCGGCGCGCAGGCGTGGCTGACGTACCTGCCGATGCCGTGGTTCGGGGCGGCGTGGACGCCGGTGTGCGGGCTGCTGTCGGGCGCGCTGCTCGTGACCGCGTACCGCGTCCGGTCGGCGGTGCTGGTGGCCCTCGCCGCGGCCTGCGGCCCGGTGCTGCTGTGGGCGCCGCCGGGCGCGCTGGCCCACACGGGCTGGGCGGTGGGCGCGCCGGCGCTGGGCCTGGCGGAGTACGCCGTGGTGACGCTCGCGGGGCGGGCGCACTGGCTGGCGGCCGCCCGTAACGACGTCATCGGCCGGGCCGTCGCCCTGGAGCGCCGGCGCTTCACCCGCGACCTGCACGACCTGGTGGGGCACCGGCTGACCGCCCTGGTGCTGAAGGCGCAGCTCGTCGAGCGGCTGGTCCGCGAGGGCGACTCCAAGGCGGAGGTCGAGGTGGGGGAGACCCTGGTGCTGCTGCGCGCCCTCGCCTCCGACGTGCGCTCCGTCGCCCACGGCGGGGACCACGCGTCGCTGGAGAGCGAGGTGGCGTCGGCGCGCGCCCTGCTGGAGTCGGTGGGGGTGCGCTGCGACGTACGGGTGTCGTGCCGTGACCTGCCGGGGGAGGTGGCCGAGGCGCTGGTCCACGTCCTGCGTGAGGGCGTGACGAACATCCTGCGGCACGCCGCCGCGCGGAGGTGCGTGATCCGGCTGGACGAGCAGGACCGGCTGATAACCCTGTCGATCAGGAACGACGGCGCCCGCCCGGTGCGGCGTCACGGGAGCGGGCACCACCTCGGGCCGCACGGGGGCGGTCCTCACGGTGAAGGTCCTCACACCGGCGGGTCTCACAGCGGCGGTCCTCACACCGGCGGGTCTCACAGCGGCGGTCCTCACACCGGCGGGTCTCACAACGGTGGGTCTCACAACGGTGGGTCTCACAACGGTGGGTCTCACAGCGGCGGGCACGGGCTCGGGAACATGACGGAGCGGCTCGCGGGGCTCGGCGGCTGGCTGGAGACGGACGCTCGCGGGGGCGAATTCGCCTTCTCGGCCTTCATTCCCCGGGCCAATGGTGACCGTATAACCGGCCAATGATGAAAAACACACAAATGCAATTATATTTGTACCAATTTAGCGGTGCCCTGTGTTACTAGCCGCAAACCCACCCGGAACGTCAGTCTTACTCCAGACCGCACCGGGAGGGAGCGCCGGATGGACCAGTACGAGCTGTACTGCCTGGCGGACAGCCGCTTCTACGACACCCTCGGCCACACCGACGCCGAGGAGGCCGGCTTCTCCCTGCTGCGCAGGCCGCTCCCCGAGGGCTGGGTCCACACGGTCACCGGAACCTGGTGCTACTACGCCGCCACCGGTCAGCCCCCGCTGCCCCGGCAGGGCTGGAAGATCCACGTCTCCGCCCGCCTCGACGACGCCGAGCGCGCCATCGCCGCCGTATGGGATTACTGCGTTCCCCGCGGAATGGCGTTCAAATTCCTGCGCGGCCCGGCCGTGCACGTGATGGTCAATTCCAAGGCCGCCTCCCGCGCCTCCAGCGGGAAACTCGTGACCATCTACCCGCGCGACGAGGCGCAACTCGAACTCGCCCTCAAGGAGCTGCACGAACTGCTGCGCGGCGTCCAGGGCCCGTACGTCCTCAGCGACCTCAGGTACGGCGAGGGCCCGCTCTACGTGCGCCACGGCGGGTTCGCCGAGCGGCACTGCCTGTCCGGCGCCGGCGAGCGGGTGCCGGCGGTCGAGGACGGCGACGGCCGGCTCGTGCCGGACGTGCGCGGGGCCACGTTCACCGTGCCGCCGTGGGCGACCCTGCCCGCCTTCCTGGAGCCCCACCTGGCCGCCCGCAACGCGGTCACCACGACCGGCCTGCCGTACGAGATCGAGCAGGTCCTGCACTTCTCCAACGGCGGCGGCGTCTACCTGGCGCGCCACCGCCCCACCGGCGAGCGGCTGGTGCTGAAGGAGGCGCGCCCGCACGCCGGCCTCGACGCCGCCGGGCGCGACGCCGTCACCAGGCTCGCGCACGAGCGCGACATGCTCGAACGGCTGTCCGGCCTCGACGCGGCGCCCGCGCTGCGCGACCACTTCACGCTCGGCGAGCACCACTTCATCGCGATGGAGTTCGTCGACGGCACGCCGCTCCAGCGCCGCCTCGTCCACCGCTACCCGCTCACCCGCGCCACCTGCCGGGCCGAGGACCTCGCCGAGTACACCCGCTGGGCGCTCGCCACGCTGGACCGGGTCGAGGCCGCCATCGAGGCGCTGCACGCCCGCGGCGTCGTCTTCGGAGACCTGCACCCGGACAACGTGCTGCTCACGGAGGACGGGCGCGTGGTGCTGATCGACTACGAGGTCGCCACGCTCGCCGACGACGGCGCGCGGGCCGCGCTGGCCCACCCCGCGTTCGCCGCGCCGCCGGACCGGCAGGGCGTGGACGTCGACAGGTACGCGATGGCGTGCCTCAGGTTCGCCCTGTTCGCCCCGCAGTGCACCATCATGCTGCCGCTGCACCGGCCGAAGATCCTCCAGGTCGCGGAGATGGTCGCGGAGAGCTTCCCGGGAACGGCGGACATGGTCCGCGCCGCCGCGGCCACCATCCTCGGCGACACCCTGCCCGTCCCCCGCGACGCCGCGCCCGCCGGTCCGGGGCCGGACCGCACGCCCATGCCGGGACGCGCGCCCTGGCCCGAGCTGCGCGACGCGATGTGCCGGGCCATCACCGCCTCCGCCACCCCGGAGAGGGACGACCGGCTGTTCCCCGGCGACGTGGCCCAGTTCCGCCCCGGCGGCGGCCTCAACCTCGCCCACGGCGCCGCCGGCGTCCTGTACGCGCTCGCGGCGACCGGCGCCGGCCGGTACCCCGCCTACGAGGAGTGGCTGCGCGAGCGCGCGCTGCGGCCCGCCCAGGGGTCGGGGCTCGGCCTGTACGACGGCCTGCACGGCATCGCGTACGCCCTCGACCGGCTCGGCCGCCGCCAGGACGCCCTCGACCTGGCCGACGTCTGCTTACGCGAGAAGTGGGACGACCTCGAATCCGCCCTCTCCTCCGGCCTTTCCGGTATCGGGCTGAACCTCCTCCACCTCGGACGCCGCCATGACGAGCCCGAACTCACCCGGGCCGCCCTGCGCGCCGTCGACATCTGCGCCGACCGGCTCGGCGGCCCCGGCGACGTCCCCGAGACCAGCGGCGGCGACCACCCGAGAGCCGGCCTCATGCACGGCTCCAGCGGCCCCGCCCTGCTGTTCCTGCACGCCTACGAGCACACCGGCGACACGGCGCTGCTCGACCTGGCCGACACCGCGCTCCGGCAGGACCTCCGCCGCTGCGCCACCTCCCAGGACGGCTCGCTCCAGGTGAACCAGGGCTGGCGGCTCCTGCCGTACCTCGACGAGGGATCGGCCGGCATCGCCCTCGTACTCGCCCGCCACCTCGGCCACCGCGACGACCCCGGCCTCGCCGACGCGCTGTCCCGCCTGCGGGCCGCCGGCCGCGCCGGCTACTACGTCCAGCCGGGGCTGTTCACCGGCCGGGCCGGGATCATCGCCGCGCTCCCGGACCGCGACCCGTTCGCCGGCCGGCTGGTCGAGGGGCTGCGGTGGCACGCGCTGCCGTTCGCCGGCGGCCTCGCCTTCCCCGGCGACCGGCTGCTGCGGCTCTCGATGGACTTCGCGACGGGCACCGCCGGTGTCCTGTTCGCGCTCGGTTCGGTGCTGGGCGAGCAGCCCGTGCACCTGCCCTTCCTGGAGCCGGCCCCGCAGGGGCGGCCCCGTCACCCCGACCCCTGGAAGGAGGTGTAAACCATGGTTCTCCTCGACCTGCAGGGCCTCGAGTCCCCGGCGAGCAGCGACGTCGCCAGCGGCGGCTCCACGCTCACCGTGCTGGGCTGCCACTCCCACGCGCCCAGCAACCTGAGTGTCGCGGTCTGCCACTGACCCGCGGCATCGGAGATCCCCGCGCCGCCGTCTCGTCGGCGCGGGGATCGGCCCATGTACGACCAGTGAGGCCGCATGGCCAGTGAGCCTGCATGGCCAGTGAGACTGCGTGGCCAGTGAGCCTGCATGGCCAGTGAGACTGCGTGGCCAGTGAGACTGCGTGGCCAGTGAGACTGCGTGGCCAGTGAGACTGCGTGACGTATGAGACGCGGAGGTAGGGGTGCGGGCCGGAGACCGGCTGGTGATGGACGCGGTACGGCGCGGCGGGCCCTGGCCCGTGGTGCTGGCCGTCACGGCCGTCGCCGGAGCGGCCGGCGAGCTGGCCCTGCCGTACGCGGCGGGCAGGACCGTCGACGCCTTCACCGCCTCCCTCACCGACGGCGGCCGGCAGCCGTTCACCTCGGGCGCCGGCGGCTGGCTCGTCGCCTGCGCCGCGCTCGTCGCCTGCGTCATGCTCTGCGAGAGCATCGGCGTGTGGGCCCGCGGCGCGAGCGGCGCCCGCGCCGCGGCCGGGCTCCGCCTCCGGATCCTGCGCCACGTGCTGGGCGCCGGGCCCGTCGCGACCCGCCGCTTCCCGGAAGGGGAGCTGGTCACCCGCGCCGGACTCAACGCCGAGGAGGCGGGCCGCGCCCCCGAGACGATCACCGGCGCGCTCGCGCTGCTCGTGCCGACGGCGGGCGCCCTCGTGGCGCTCACGCTCATCCATCCCGTCCTGACCGCCGCCCTGGCCGCCGGGATCGTCCTCGTCCTGCTGGTGTTACGCGCGTTCCTCCGTACGACCACGGCTCTCGCGGGCGGCTACCAGGAGGCGCAGGGCGAGATCGCCGCCCGGCTCGTCGGCGCGCTGGACGGCGCCCGCACCATCGCGGCGGCCGGCACCGCCGACCGTGAGGCCGCCCGTGTCCTCGCCCCGCTGGAGGCGCTGCGCCGGCACGGCCTGGCCCTGTGGCGCGCCAACGCCTCGGCCGGGGTGCGCGCCGGACTCGTCGTGCCGCTGGCCGAGGTGGCGGTGCTGGCGGCGGGTGGCCTGCTGCTCGCATCGGGAGAGCTGACCGTGGGCGAGCTGTACGCGGCGGCGAGGTACGCGGTGCTGGGCTCGGCGCTGAGCACGGGGCTGGGGCTGATCGGCGCCCTGGCCAGGGCCCGATCGGCGGGCGCCCGCCTGGCCGCCCTGCTCACCGTCCCCCGCCCCGCCCACGGCACCCGCGCGCTTCCCGCCACCGGCCATGGACCCCGCACCCGCCCGCTTCCCGCCGACGGCCTCGGACCCCGCACCCGCGCTCGCCCGCTTCCCGCCGACGGCGTCGGCGCCCCGGAGGGCACGCTGGAGTTCCGTGGCGTGGCCGCGGACGGGCTGACCGTGGGCGACCTCGTCGTGCCCGGCGGCTCCGTGACGGCCGTCGTGGGCCGCTCGGGATCGGGCAAGTCGCTCCTCGCCGCCCTCGCGGCCCGCCTGACCGACCCGGACCGCGGGACGATCCTGCTGGACGGCGTGCCGCTGCCCGAGCTGACCCGCGACGAGCTGCGGCGCGCGATCGGCTGCGCCTTCGACCGCCCCGTCCTGGTCGGCGACACGATGGGGGACGCGATCGCCCTCGGCCTCCCCGCCGCCTCCCGGGAACGCCCCGCGTCGGGCGCCGTCGTCGCGGCGGCCGTGGCGGCCAGGGCCGACGGCTTCGTCAGGCGGCTGCCCCAGGGGTACGCCACCCCGCTCCCCGAGGCGCCCCTGTCCGGCGGCGAGCGGCAGCGGATCGGCCTGGCCCGCGCCTTCGCCCAGGCCGGCCGCGTGCTCGTCCTGGACGACGCCACCAGCAGCCTCGACACCGTCACCGAGCGCCAGGTCGGCCGGGCCCTCACCGGCGACCCCGCCGGCCGTACCCGGCTCGTCGCCGCCCACCGGCTCTCCACCGCCGCCGGCGCCGACCAGGTCGTCTGGCTGGAGGGCGGCGCCGTGCGCGCCGTGGGGACCCACGCCGGCCTCTGGCAGGACCCCGCCTACCGCGCAGTCTTCCGGGAGGCCGCCCCATGACCCCGCGCACGGCCGGCCGCGAGGGGACGGCGGGGTGGCTGCTCCGGCGGGCGCTGCGGCGGGAGCCGTACCAGCTGGCGCGCATCGGCGGCTGGTCGGTGCTGGAGGCCGCGCCCGCGTTCCTCATCGGGCACGCCGTCGCCCGCGCCATCGAGGACGGCTTCGCGGCGGGCCGCCCCGGCACCGGTTTCCTGTGGCTCGCCGCGCTCGGGGTGGCGTGGCTGGTCGCCGCCGTGGCCGCGCGCCAGATCGTGCTGGCCGTCGCCGCCGTCGCCGAGCCGTTCCGCGACGACCTGCTGGCCCGCGTCGTCCACGGCGCGGTACGGCGGGCCGCCGCCACCGCGGGCGCGCGCCGGGACAGCGCCGCGGTCACCCGGGCCGGACTCCAGGTGGAGCTGGCCAGGGACGCGTTCGCCGCGGTGGTGACGACCGTGCGGGGGTTCGCGTTCACTGTGCTCAGCGTCGTGCTCGGGCTGCTCACGCTGGCGCCGGGCGCGGCGGCGCTGGTGCTGCCGCCGTTCGGGGCGGGGCTGGGGCTGTTCCTGGTGTCGTTGCCGGCGCTGGCCCGCAGGCAGCGGGCGTTCCTGGTCGCCGACGAGCGGCTGGCCGAGGCGATGACGGCGACGATGGGCGGGCTGCGCGACATCACCGCCTGCGGAGCGGAGGAGCGGGAGGGCGACCGGCTGGCGGTGCGCGTCGCGGAGCAGGCCGGTGCCGCCCGCGCCCTGGCCCGCGTCACCGCCGTCCGCACGGCCGCGCTGGCGGTCGGCGGCTGGCTGCCCGTCCTGCTGGTCCTCGCCGGCACGCCCTGGCTGCTGCGCGACGGGGCCGGCGCGGGCGTCGTCGTGGGGGCGCTGGCGTACGTGACCCAGTCGCTCGCGCCCGCCCTCGGCGGGCTGGTGCAGGGCCTCGGCGTGAGCGGCGTGCGGCTGGCGGCGACGCTGGAGCGCATCGCCGGCGCCGCCCCGGCCGAGCGGCCCGCCGCCCCGCTCCTGCGGCCCGCGGGTGCCGAGGTCCGGCTGCGCGGCGTCACCTTCGCGTACGGCCCGCACTCGGCGCCCGTCGTGGCCGGCCTCGACCTGCGCGTGCCGGAGGGGGAGCACCTGGCGGTCGTCGGGCCCAGCGGGGCGGGCAAGTCCACGCTGGCGGCCCTGATCAGCGGCCTGCTGCGGCCGGACGCGGGGGAGGCCCTGGTCGGCGGGGTGCCGGCCACCTCCTTGGACCCGTCCGCCCGGGTCCTGATCCCCCAGGAGGCGTACATCTTCCGCGGCACCCTGCGCGAGAACCTCACGTACCTCCGTCCCGGCGCCGCAGCGGGCGGGCTGGACGAGGCCGTGGCGGCGCTCGGGGCGGAGGACCTCGTCCGGGCGGCCGGCGGGTACGACGCGCCGCTCGACCCCGCGGCCCTGTCCGCCGGCGGGCGCCAGCTCGTCGCCCTGGTACGCGCCTATCTGTCGCCCGCCCGCCTCGTCGTCCTGGACGAGGCCACGGCGCACCTGGACCCCGCCGCCGAGGCGCGGGTGGAGCGGGCGTTCGCCCGGCGCGGCGGCACGCTCGTCGTCGTCGCGCACCGCATCACCTCCGCGCGGCGCGCCGGCCGCGTCCTGCTCATGGACGGGCCGGACGTGCGCTCCGGCTCCCACGACGAGCTCGTCCGCACCGCCCCCCTGTACGCCGACCTGGTCGGCCACTGGCAACCGGAGCCCGTGTCATGAAATACCCGCAAGCACGGCGTCTGTCCCTCGTCGACCACCTCCACGGCCACCCCGTCCCCGACCCGTACCGCTGGCTGGAGGACCCCGCCGCCCCCGAGACCCGCGCGTGGCAGCAGGCCCAGGACCGGCTGTGGCGCGAGCACGCCGCCACGCTGCCGCTGCGCGACCGGTTCGAGGCGCGCCTGGTGGAGCTGAGCGCCGTCGGCATGGTGACGCCGCCGCTGTGGCGCGGCGAGCGCCGCTTCCACCTGTCGCAGTCCGCCGGCCAGGAGCACCCGGTGCTCCACCTCGACGACAGGCCGGTGCTCGACCCCGCCCGCCTGGACCCCTCCGGGCTCACCACGCTCGACGGCTGGCAGCCGGACCACGACGGCCGCCTGGTGGCGTACCAGCTCTCGCGGCGCGGCGACGAGCGCGCGGAGCTGTACGTCCTCGACCTGGCCACCGGCGAGCCGGTGGACGGGCCGATCGGCGGCTGCCGCTACTCGCCCGTCGCCTGGCTCCCCGGCGGCGCCGGCTTCTACTACGTCCGCTTCCGGCAGGGCGTCTACCTGCACCGCCTCGGCGACCCGGCCGACGTGGAGGTGTTCAGCCGCGGCCCCGTCGCGTACGGCCTGCAGACCAGCGGCGATGGCCGGTGGCTGACGATCACCGCGGGCACCCGGGCCGGCAACGGCGCCTGGCTGGCCGACCTGTCCGCCGGCGACCCGGCGCGGCTCGGCCCGCGCGCCGTCCACGTGGAAGGCCGAGAACGGGACGCCCGCACGGAGGCGGCCGTCGGCCCCGACGGCCGCCTGTACGTCCTCACCGACCAGGACGCCCCGCGCCGCAGGCTGTGCGTCGCCGGCACGGAGGAGCCGTCCGCCTGGAAGGAGCTCGTCCCGGAGGACGGCGGGGCGGTCCTCGGCGCGTTCACCGTCCTGGACGGCGGCCGGCTGCTCGTCGCGCGCACCCGCCACGCCGTCGGCGAGATCGGCGTCCACGACGCCGCCACGGGGGAGTGGCTGGCGGAGGTGCCCCTGCCGGGCAGCGGCACGGTCACGGCGTTGACGTCCCGGCCGGACGGCGGGCACGAGGCGTGGTTCGGCTACACCGACGCCGTCACGCCCGGCGAGGTCTGGCGCTACGACGCCCGCGTCGGCGCGGTGGCCCGCTGGGCGACCGCGCCGGGGCACGTGCCGTTCACGGAGGTGGAGAGCCACCACGTCGAGTACGCCTCCGCCGACGGCACGCGCGTGCGCATGGTCGTCTCCGCCCTGCCCGGACGTGCCGGGCCACGGCCGGCGATCCTGACGGGGTACGGGGGGTTCGGCGTGCCGCTGACGCCCGCGTACGCCGCCGACTCGCGCGCCTGGGTGGAGGCGGGCGGGGTCCTCGCCGTCGCGCACCTGCGCGGCGGCGGCGAGGAGGGGGAGTCCTGGCACCGCGACGGGATGCTCGACCGCAAGCCGAACGTCTTCGCCGACTTCGAGGCCGCCGCCGGCAAGCTCGTCGCCGACGGCTGGACGGAGCCGGGCCGCCTGGCGGCCTGGGGCGAGTCGAACGGCGGCCTGCTCGTCGGCGCGGTCCTGACGCGCCGCCCCGATCTGTTCGCCGCCGTGGTGTGCTCGGCTGGCCTGCTCGACATGGTCCGCTACGAACGCTCCGGCCTGGGGCCCTCCTGGGCGCCGGAGTACGGCTCGGCCGCCGACCCGGAGCAGCTCGCCTGGCTGCTCGGCTACTCGCCCTACCACCACGTACGCGAAGGGACGGCGTACCCCGCGACGCTGTTCACCGTCTCGGGCGGCGACTCGCGGGTGGACCCGATGCACGCCCGCAAGATGTGCGCCGCGCTGCAGGGGGCGACCTCGGCGGAGGGGCCGGTGCTGCTGCGCCACGAGCCGGACGTCGGCCACGGCGCCCGCGCGGTGAGCCGCTCCATCACCCTGGCCGCGGACGTCCTCGCCTTCGCCGCCGCCCACACCGGCCTGACGGGACCCTGATCCCCGGCCGCCGGGGGAGCGGACCGCCGGGAGGCGAGAGCCGCTCGCGGCTGCGTCGAGCTGGACGCGCTAGAAGCGGTTGAGCCGCCAGATCCTGGGCGCGATCGCCGAGTTCACCTGGAACAGGACGATCAGCACGATGCTCACGTACGTATTGATCACCGACAGCACCGCGGCCACCGCGTACAGCCCCTGGTAGATGACGATCCGGCGCCGGTGCGCCAGCCGCATGTCGTGGTCGACGTCCGCCTTCAGCAGGCCGGCCCGGTGCCCGTATGTGACGCTGGCCAGCAGCATCGCACCGAGCAGCAGCAGGTTCACCCAGTAGACGGCCACGGCGAGCCGGAAGCCGATGTACTCGCCGAGCACCGCCGTGGAGAACGGCATGAGCGAGACCGAGGCCAGGAACGCCAGGTGGATCCACGTCAGATGGCGGTTTGCCCGCTCGAACTGGTTGAGCTGCGTCTGCTGCCCCACCCAGAAGATGCCGAGCGTCAGGAAGCTCATGACGTAGGTGAGCAGCTTCGGCGCGAGCAGCACCAGCGCGTGCCACAGCCCCTGCTCGGAGTCGAGGGCGCCGCTCTCCCAGAGGGGGCGCTGGTGGTGCACGGCCTCCAGCACCGGCGCGTGCAGCTCCAGGACCAGCAGGGTCATGGCGATGGCGAACACGCCGTCGCTCAGTGCGGCGAGCCTGCCGATGTTGCTGCCGGAGAAGCGGGAGTAGAGGGCGAGCATCAGGTGGGCTGGCCGGTCGGGCGGACGACGACCGTGTTCACGTCCACGCCCGCGGGCTGGGCCAGCGCCCAGGCGATGGCGTCGGCGATGTTCTGCGCGCTGAGCAGCGGCCCGGCGGGGCGGCCGTCCGGCCAGAACGCGGTGTCCACGCGGCCGGGCGCGATCAGCGTCACGCCGACGCCGTCGCCGGTCACGAGCATGCGGGTGTTCTCGGCGAGCGCGGTCACCGCCCACTTCGTCACCGAGTACATGTTGCCCGGCGAGTGGATGAACCCGGCCACGCTGCCGACCAGCACGATCCGGCCGCGGGTCTCGCGCAGCGCGGGCAACGCGGCCTTCACCAGCAGGGCGGGGCCGAGCACGTTGGTGAGGACCATGTCGCGCAGCCGGTCCGGTTCGGTCTCGGTGAGCGGGCCGTGGGTGGAGAATCCGGCGTTGGCGACGACGTGGTCGAGTCTGCCGTACTCCTTGACGGTCGCCGCCACGGCGTCCTGTACGGCGTCGTAGTCGGTGGCGTCCCCGGGCAGGCGTAACACGCCGGGCACCTGGGCGAGCTTCGTCTCGTCCCGGCCGGTGACGGCGACCGCCTGCCCGTCGGCGACCAGCCGCTTCGCGAGCGCGAGCCCGATGCCGCCGGCTCCGCCTGTGATCAACGTTGTCTTCACGGGGTCACACAGTACGGGTGCGGCTCATCAGCGACCAATAGATTGGTCTATGGCTGGTCATACGGAAGCTGATCAGTAACCGGGCCGCTCAGCCGATGGGGGTCGCCTTCTCGGCCGTCCTGCGGAACTTCGTGCCGTTCCACGTGTAGGCCTGGCTGACGATCAGATCGGGGCAGCAGTTGGGGGCCCGGCCGCTGACCACCTTGCCGCGCAGCTGCACCCGCCCGTCGTGGATCGTGACCTTCAGGGACTTGAAGGAGCGGTTCGCGCCGAGCCTCGCGAGGAGGTGGGGGGCCGCCGGGCGCTTGGAGGCCCCGTCGTAGACGAAGGCGAACAGGGGGTTGCTCGACGTCGGGCTCGGGCACGACGACACGACGACGGTCTCGCGCTTCCCGTCGCGGGTGAGGTCGCCGACGGCCGCGACGCGGGCGCGTATGACGTACCAGGTGGCATTCGGCTCCGGCTGGAGGCAGTGCAGCGCCGGCTCCACCACGGCAGCCCAGTCCACCCGGTCGGCGGCCTGGCCGCCGTTCCGCCCGGTGGCCGCCTCGGCGGCGCCCGCGTCCAGGATCGTCGCCAGTGCGGCGGCGAGGGCGGCGGTGCCCATCCAGACGCGGAATCGGCGGGGCCTCGGGCCGCTCGTGTGCTCGGTACGTGCGTTCATGAGCGATTGGACGCGCCGTGGCCCGGATATGTTGCGAGATCGCGGGGCGGCTTCAGGTGCCGGGCAGGCCTAACAGGTCAAGGAGGCGGCGCATGTGGTCCGGCGTGTTGACCAGGCGGGCGCGGCCGTCGCGGCACAGGCCGGTCAGCAGGCGTGTCCCGCCGACGTCGGCGAAGCCGAGTTTCTCGACGTCGATGAGCAGCAGGCCGGCGTCGCGGCCGGCGCGGCGCAGCGTCTCGATCACGACGGAGGTGTTGACCGCGTCGAGTTCACCGATCAGGCGGACGACGGCGGGGCCCGGGTGGGAGCTGCGGACGACGCGGAGCTGACCGTCGAGGTACAGCACGGCATCGACGCCGGCGGCGGGCCCAGGGGAGGCCGTGCCGACGGAGGTGGGTTCGTGGCCGGTCACGGCGCGCGCCTGCATGATGGGCGTCGTCACGCGCGGTGACGGGCGGTGCGCCGCTGTCGCGCACGAGGCCGGCCGGGGCTCTGGTACCGAGGACGGATGGTGAGCATGTGCCCCCCTTGACGCGGCATTGCCGTACATAGTGGATATAGACGCTATAGGAGAATCTACTTACCCGAAAGATGATTCGTCTATCATGGGGCGGTGCTTCTGTGTCCAACCCGCGACCACCGGGCCCGGAGCCGGGCCCGAGAGATGCGAAGTGCCTCGTGAGCAGTTCCGATGAGCGTTCGTCGTGGACCTTCCTGACCCATCACGCCCGGGTCCTGCTGGAGATCGCCCGCGATCCCCGCGTACGGCTGCGCGACATCGCCGCCAGCATCGGCATCACCGAACGCGCCGTCCAGGGCATCGTCTCCGACCTGCACCAGGCCGGCTATGTGACCCGCGACAGGATAGGCCGCCGCAACCAGTACGCGATCGACCCCCAGAGGCACTTCCGGTATCCGACCGAGGCCGACCTGCCCATCGGCCTGCTGATCGACATGTTCACCCGGCACGACCTGCCGCGCGCCGAGGCCAGCCTTGAGCAGCCGCCGCCGGCGTTCGGGGAGCCGCGGACGCCCGCGGGCGCGCCGGATGCTCCCGCCGCCGACCAGGGCACGCTGTCCATGGCCTGAGGCCGTCGTCCGGCCGGCGGTCAGATCCAGCCGGACTCGCGGGCGATGCGGATGGCGTCGATGCGGCTGCGGGCGCCCAGCTTGGCGGTGGTGCGGTGCAGGTAGTTGCGGACCGTTCCCTCCGAGAGGAACAGCGACGCGGCGATCTCCGCCACCGGCGCACCCTCGGCCGCCGCGCCGATGACGTCGAGCTCCCGGGGCGTCAGCGGCGCGTCGGGAGGGGACATGGCGGCGATGGCGATCTCCGAGTCGATGACCCGCTCGCCGGCGGCGACCCGGCGGATGGCGTCGGCGAGCTGGTGGGGCGGCGCGTCCTTGGCCATGAAACCGCGCACGTGCACGTCCAGCGCCCGCCGCAGCAGGCCGGGCGTGCCGACGCCGGTGAGGATGAGGACGCCGCAGTGCGGCAGCTCCTCGTGCAGCTCCCCGGCCGCCTCCAGGCCGTCCTTGCCGGGCAGCGAGACGTCGATGACGGCCACGTCGGCCTCGGAGGCGCGGGCGGCTTTGACGATCCGGTCTCCCCGGTCCACCTCGGCGACGATCTCGATGTCCTCCTCGTAGGCCAGCAAGGCCACGATCGCGCCGCGTACCAGATGCATGTCCTCAGCCAGCAACGTTCGGATCACTGTTGTCCTCGCGGTCGGCCAGCAAGACCTTTCCGGTTCTGAAGGCAGCCATGACTGCTCCCGGGGGGGAGGGGCCAGAGCGCCGTCACCGGGAGTCTCTGCCCAGTCACGGCGGAAGCATGCTAGAGGGTCGCAAATTACGGGAATCTGGCTTCCGTGGTGGGCGGGGAGAGGGCCCGCGCCGAGAGGGGCTCCTCCCCGGGGCGTCCGTGAGCGATGCTGGCGGTCATGGAACCTCGCGTGCGCCCCCTCCCGCCCGAGCAGTGGGACGACTTCCAGCGGGACAACCCTCAGAACGTCTTCACCACGCTCGGCCGCCACCCCGAGCTCTACCGGGCATGGCTCCGGTTCGGCAGCGCCCTGCTGTACGGCACGCTGCCCGCCCGCGACCGCGAGCTGGCCATCCTGCGCACCGCCCACCACCACGGCAGCGCCTACGAGTGGGCCCACCACACGCGCATCGGCCGCGAAGCCGGTCTGACGGCCGAGGAGATCGACGCCGTACGGCGGGACGGCCCCGCCGAGCCCGCGGACTGGGCGCCCACGGACCTGCTGGTGCTGCGCGCGGCGGACGAGCTCCACGCGGACGGCGACCTCAGTGACGCCACGTGGGCCGCCCTGTGCGAGCGCTACGACGAGGCCCGGCGGATCGAGCTGGTGATGCTCGTCACCCACTACGGCATGCTGGCCGTCGTGCTCAGGACGCTGCGGGTTCCCCTGGAGGACGGCTGACCTCCCGGACGGTCGTCAGCTCCCCGGGAGGATCATCGTCACGCCCGGCACTGACCCGATCGAGGCCAGCGCCTTGCCCGCGTCGGCGAGCCCGATGGTGCGGGTGACGAGCTGATCCGGGTGCAGGATCCCGGCCCTGATCATCTCCAGCATGGGCGGGTAGGCGTGCGCCGCCATGCCGTGGCTGCCCAGCAGCCGCAGCTCCTGCCCGACGACCCGGCTCATCGGCACCGGCGTCGTCTCGTCCGGCAGCAGGCCCACCTGCACGTGCCGGCCGCGGCGACGCAGGCTCTCGATCGAGGCGGCGCAGGTGCGCGGGCTGCCCAGCGCGTCGATCGACACGTGCGCGCCGCCCCGCGTCAGCTCCCGCACCTGGGCGCCCGCGTCGCCGGCCGACCCGTCGACGAAGTGGGTCGCGCCCGCCCGCTCGGCCAGGTGCAGGGCGTCGGAGCTGATGTCGACGGCCACCACCCGCGCCCCCGCCGCCGAGGCGATCATGACCGCGGACAGTCCCACGCCGCCGCAGCCGTGGACGGCCACCCACTCGCCCGGCCGCACCTCGCCCACCTGCGCGACGGCCCGGAACGCGGTGGCGAAGCGGCAGCCGAGCCCGGCGGCCGTCGTGTAGGCCATCTCCTCGGGCAGCGCGATGAGGTTGACGTCGGCGTGGTCGATGGCGACGTACTCGGCGAACGACCCCCAGTGGGTGAAGCCCGGCTGCGTCTGCCGCTCGCACACCTGCTGCTCGCCGGCCGCGCAGGCGGCGCAGGTGCCGCAGGCGCACACGAACGGGACGGTGACCCGCGCCCCCGGCAGCCACCCGCGCACGTCGGAGCCGACCGCCTCGACCACGCCCGCCAGCTCGTGGCCGGGCACGTGCGGCAGCGCGCGGATGTCGGGGTCGTGCCCCTGCCAGCCGTGCCAGTCGCTGCGGCACAGGCCGGTGGCCCGTACCCGGATCACCGCCCCGTGCGGCGCGGGGGTGGGGTCGGGCAGGTCGCGGAGGTCGAGGTCTCCGCCGAACAGGTCAAACGCAACGGCTCGCATCTCATGAGCTTAGGACGAGGCGCCGGAGCTCGCGCATGGCCCGGTGGGAGGGGGAGCCGGGCTCGGTGGTGTAGATGACCAGGCGCAGGTCGTCGCGGTCGGGCACGGGCAGCACCTGGCAGGTCATGTGGATGTCGCCCACGACCGGATGGTGGATGACCTTGCGCTGGTCCCTGCGGACCTCGACCTCGTGCCGGTCCCACAGCTCGGCGAACTCCGGGCTGAGCGCGAGCATCTCGGCGACCAGCGCCTGGATGCCCGGATCGCCGGGATAGCGGCCCGCGGCGGCGCGCAGGTCGGCGACCGCGGCTCGGGCGAAGCGGCTCGTCTCCTGGTCGCCGAGGCGCTCGGCGATGTCGGGGGAGCTGAACACCCACCGGATGGCGTTCTGCTCCTGCGGCGACTGCTCGTCGAGGTTCTGCAGGACGACGCCGGCCAGCGGGTTCCAGGCGAGGACGTCGTACTTGGCGTCGAGCACGTACGCCGGCACCTCCTCCAGGGACGCGACGAGGTGCAGGATGCCCTCCGGCACGTCGCCCCTGCGCCGGCCCGTGCCGCCCGGCTGCTCCAGCGCCTGCCCTGCCAGGTGGAACAGGTGCGCCCGCTCGTCCTGGCTCAGCATCAGCGCCCGGGACAGCGCGTTCAGCACCTGGCGCGACGGGTGCGGGCCGCGGGCCTGCTCCAGCCGGATGTAGTAGTCGACCGACATGCCGGCGAGCTGCGCGACCTCCTGCCGCCGCAGGCCCGGCGTGCGCCGCCGCTCGCCGGAGGGCAGGCCGGCCTCGCGCGGGGTGAGGCGGGCGCGGCGGGAGCGGAGGAAGTCGGCGAGCAGGTCGCGGTTCATCCCCCCATCATCCTCGATGTGCGGTTCGCGTGGGTGGTACCGCCGATCCCAGCCTCGGGAGGTCTCTCCCGCCTCGTCCCTCGGCCCGCGACCGTGGAGGCATGACGACGACAGCCCTCATCACGGGTGCCAACAAGGGAATCGGTTTCGAGATCGCGCGCCTGCTCGCCGAGCGCGGCGTCACCGCCGTCATCGGAGCGCGCGACGAGGAGCGCGGGCGGGCCGCCGCCGAGCGGCTCGGCCAGCCGTACGTGCGGCTCGACGTGACGGACGAGGAGAGCGTCCAGGCCGCCGCCAAGTGGATCGAGACGGAGTACGGCCGGCTGGACGTCCTCGTGAACAACGCCGCGATCGCCGGCGGGGCGGCCGAGCCCAGCAGCACACCGGCGGCGGAGCTGCGCGAGGTGTACGAGACCAACGTCTTCGGCGTGGTCACGGTGACCAACGCGATGCTGCCGCTGCTGCGCAGGTCGCAGGCGGGCCGGATCGTGAACATGTCGAGCGAGCTGGGCTCGCTCAGCATGGCGCTCGACCCCGGCAGCCCGTTCTGGGAGACCAACCTGCTGGCCTACAACTCCTCCAAGACCGCGCTCAACATGGTGACCGTCGCGTACGCCAAGGAGCTGCGCGACACCCCGATCAAGGTCAACGCCGTCACCCCCGGCTACTGCGCGACCGACCTCAACGGCCACAGCGGCTACCGCACGCCCGAGCAGGGCGCGGTGATCGCGGTGCGCCTCGCCCTGGCCGGCGCCGACGGCCCGACCGGTGCGTATCAGGACGAGAACGGCCCTATCCCCTGGTAGGTGTGGGCGTGCCCTGCCCGGACAGTAAGGGGGGCATGGGACAGGATCTGGACAAGGAGCGCTTCACCGAGGAGGAGTACGTCCGCTTCGGTGAGCGGCTCCAGGAGCAGCTGGGCACGTTGCGAGGGCTGCTGGACACGCCGGGATTCGGCCAGGGCCCCACGACCATCGGCGCGGAGCTGGAGCTGGTCCTGGTCGACGAGGCGGGCCGGCCGCTGCCGCGCAACGAGGAGACGCTGCGCACGCTCGGCGACCCGCGCGTGGTGATGGAGCTCGGCCGGTACAACCTGGAGGTCAACCTCTCGCCGGTGCCGCTGGAGGGCCGGCCGTTCGAGCGGCTCGGCGGGGAGGTCCAGGAGGCGCTGGGCAAGGTGGACGCGGCGGTGGGCGCCACGGCGCCCGGTGCGGGGGCGGTGCCCATCGGCATCCTGCCCACGCTCGGCACGGAGGACTTCACCCGGGAGGCGATGAGCGACCAGAAGCGGTACCGCGCCATGAGCAGCGGCTTTCGCCGGCTGCGGCTCGAACCGTTCATCGTGAAGATCGACGATCTGGAGCTGGCCGTCGCCGACGTGCTCCTGGAGGCGGCCAACACCTCCTGGCAGGTGCACGTCCGCACCCCGCCCGAGCGGTTCGCCCGGGTGTTCAACGCCGCCCAGCTCGCGATCGGGCCGGTCCTGGCGGCGTGCGGCAACTCGCCGTCGTTCCTGGGCAGGCAGCTGTGGGAGGAGACGCGCATCCCGCTCATGGAGGAGGCGGTCGACGACCGCGACATCGAGCGCCGCGAACGCAGGGACGGCCGGGTCACGTTCGGGTCGGACTGGGTGCGTGAGGGCGCGTACGAGCTGTTCGAGAGGTACGTCCGCGACTACGCGCCCATCATGCCCGAGCTGCGCGACTCCGACGATCCGCTGGACGTGCCCGAGCTGCGGCTGCACCAGGGCACGGTCTGGCAGTGGAACCGCCCCGTCTACGACCCGGCCGGCGGCGGCCACCTGCGGGTCGAGATGCGCGCCCTGCCCGCCGGCCCGTCGTGCGCGGACATGACGGCCAACGCGGCGTTCCTGATCGGGCTCACGCTGGCGCAGGCCGAGCACGACCTCACCGGTTACCGCTTCGCCGAGACGTACCAGAACTTCTACCGCGCGGCCATGCGCGGCCTGGACGCGAAGCTGTCGTGGCCGGGCAGGGACGGCGAGCTGGACGCGGCCGACCTGGTGCTGAGCCTGCTGCCCGAGGCCCGCGCGGCGCTGCTGGCCGCCGGGGTGGTGCCGGACGACGTGGACGGGGCGCTCGGCGTCATCGAGCAGCGGACCCGGCTGCGTCGTACCGGCTCGGCCTGGCAGCGGGAGGCGCTGGCCCGGCTCGGCGGCGACCGGGAACGGCTCGTCCAGGAGTACCGCCGCAACGCCCTGTCGGGGCTTCCCGTGCATCTGTGGCGATGAGGCTTCTGCGGCGATGCGGCTTCTGCGGCGATAAGGCTTCTGTGGCGATAAGCGCAACAATCAGAGCTCTCCACCCGTCAGACTGATCACACGGACGGAATGGGGAGAGGGCGACATGGCGGGCACGGGGATGGTTCCGGCGGACGCGGCGCCGTACACGTTACGACGGGTGACCGGCACGCTGGCGGAGGCGGCCGGGAAGCTGGCGGGGGAGATCGGCGCGGTCACGGTGGCGACCGTGCTCGCCCGAGCCAACCGCACGGCGACCCGCAGGGGAGCGACGGCGGCCATGGGCACGATGCAGCCCAGGCCGGCCGACTGGTACGCCTTCGACGCCAAGGACCAGGACACGCCCGACTGGTACCCGCAGGGCCTGACCTGCGGCGAGGACTCCGGCTCGGCCGGCGCGTCCGTGCTGGTCGCGAGCTGGTACTTCAAGCCGGAGCCGCCGGTCCCCGAGCGCGGGATCCGGCTCACCTTCCTCAGCCCGCAGACGCTCAAGTACCAGCACGCGCTGCTGGTCGAGCCCCGGACCGACGGCTCGTACGTCCCGATCGACATCCACGCGGGCGGGGTGGCCTGGCACGGCGGCCTGATGTACGTGGCCGACACCGTCCGGGGCCTGCGCGTCTTCGACACGCGCAACGTGCTGGACCTGCGCACCGCGCAGAGCGACCTCGGCGACCCCACGAAGGTGGGCCGGCGCGACGGGAGGTTCCACGCGTTCGGCTACCGCTACGTGATCCCGCAGACCGACTTCTGGCGCGTCGCCCAGTCCGGGCCGCTCTTCTCGTTCGTGTCGGTGGACCGCAGCACCACCCCGCACACGCTGATCAGCGGCGAGTACGACGAGGACGGGCCCGGTGGGCGGATGGTCCGCTGGAGCCTCGACCCGGATCTGGCCGACGGCACGCCGCGCGACGCCTTCGTCATGGGCCACGCCAAGATCCAGGGGGCGGTGTCCCGCGGCGGGGCCTGGTACCTGAGCCAGGCGGCCGACGGGCGCACCAACGGCAAGCTGCTCGTGTACCGCGACGGCAAGCTGACGGTCCGGCCCTTCCCGATCGGCCCGGAGGACCTCACCGTGCGGGACGGGCGGCTGTGGAGCATCACCGAGTTCAGGAACAAGCGGGTGATCTTCGGCGTCCCCCTCTGACAGGTGCCCGGCTGACAGGTGCCCGGCGTCAGCCGGTGAGGTGCCGCTGCAGCACCTCCCGGTAGCGGCGGTCGAAGGCGTCGTAGCGGGCGCGCAGCTCGCCGCCCGGCCACCCGGCGGGCAGCAGCTCCGCGGGCAGGAGCGGGTCGGCCAGCAGGTGACGCAGCACGGCCGCCGACACGAGGAACCCCTCCGCCAGCCCCTCGGCCCGCTCCAGGCGCCGCTCCAGCTCGCGCGCCTCGGTGGCCCAGCCGTCGAGGTCCCACAGCAGCGGCGTGGGGTCGGTGTGCGGCCGGCCGTCGATGAGCGTGCACTGCTCGGTGACGGTCGCGGGCCAGGCGCGCAGCAGGTTGGCCGGGCGCATCCAGGTGCCCTCGCGCAGCTCGGCCATCCGCAGCGCCGTCATCGCGTGGCGCAGCGCGGCCCGGTCGGCGGGCGCGCGCCGCTCGGCGGTGACGACGGCGATCTCCCACGTCCCGTCCCATGGCCGGGGGTGGGGGTCGCGGCTCTCGTCCTGGCGGGCCTGCCGCTCGACCAGCCGCTCCGACAGCCGGTAGCGGCCCTCCTCCTGGAGGAGGTCGCCGGCGGCGACCATGCGCGACAACGCCACCCGGACGGCCCCTTCGGCGATGCCGAACAGCGCGCCGACCTTCACCAGGTGGCGGGCGGGCAGGCTCGGCGGGTGGCTGCCGAGCAGCGCGCTCAGCAGGGCGGACCGCGCGCTCAGGCCATTACGCTCTTCCATCGCGTGTCGAGTATATGTAACACTCGCGGGCATGGGGCGCTATCTCATCGAACCGTTCGACAGCAGCGACCGCTACGCGACCGAGCGCTACCAGGGCGCCGCCGGCCGCAACTGGTGGACCTGCGACCCGACGCTGCGGCTGCTCGTGCGGCGGTACCTCGGCGACGGCCTGGCCTGGGCCGAGCCGCACCTGGACCGGCTGGGCGCGCTCATGGGCGGCCCCGTCGCGGCGTGGGCGGAGGAGACCGACCGCAACCCGCCCCGGCTGGAGAAGTACGACAAGTGGGGCAGGGACGTCAGCCAGGTCGTCATGCCGCCGTCCTTCCACGCCGCCCGGGACGCCCTCATGGCGGACAACTTCACCTCCCCGGCCTTCGCGGCCGAGGCCCGCGCCCACGGCGCCGACCCGGCGGCGCTCGCCGCCGTCTGGACGTACCTGCTCGATCAGGCCGACATCGGCATGGGCTGCGCCCTCGGCACCGGCGGCGACATGGTCGTCTCCCTGGCCGAGCGGCACGCGCCCCCCGACGTGCGTGACCGCGTGCGGGCCGTCTTCGCCAACGGCTTCTACTCCGGCGAGGCCGCCCAGATGCTCACGGAGCGGACCGGCGGCTCGGACCTGGCCGCGCTGGAGGCCACGGCCGTGCCCGACGGCGACGCGTGGCGGCTGACGGGCCTGAAGTGGTTCGCCTCGAACGCCAACGGGTCGGCGTTCGTCGTCCTCGCCCGGGCCGCGCGGCTGGCAGGGGCGGAGGGGGACGCCATCGCGCCGTTCCTCGTGCTCTGGGAGCGGCGGGACGGCTCCCGCAACGGGGTACGGATCAGGCGGCTCAAGGACAAGCTGGGCACCCGGTCGGTGGCGTCGGCGGAGGTCGAGTTCACGGACGCCGAGGCGTTCCTGCTCGCGCCCCGGAGCGGGACGGGCCAGAGGCCCGGCTCCGGGCTCGGCACGATGATGAAGCTCACCAACGCCTCGCGGCTCGGCGTGGCGATGATGGGCGTCGGCGTGGCCCGCCGCGCGCTCGTCGAGTCGCTCTGTTACGCCCGCGCCCGCGAGGCGTTCGGCCGCCCGCTCATCGACCAGCCGCTCATGCGCCGCAAGCTGGCCGAGCTGATCGTCGAGGTCGAGGCCGCGCAGGCGCTCGTCTTCGACGGCCATCTCGGCCCCCGACTGCGCCTGGCGCCGGCCCTGGTCAAGCTGCGTGCCACGCGCCTCGGACTGACGGCGGCCAGCGACGCCGTGGAGATCCACGGCGGCAACGGCTACATCGAGCAGTGGCCTGTCGCCCGCCTTCTGCGCGACGCCCAGGTCAACCCGATCTGGGAGGGCGGCGACAACATCCTCTGCCTGGACGTCCGGCGCGCCATCGTCCGCGAGAACGCCCACGAGCCGTTCCTTGAGCGTCTGGAGGCCGCCGTCTCGTCGGTCGAAGGCCCCACCGCCGATCTCGTCCGCACGCGGATCGACGACGTCGCCAAGGCGATCACCTTGTGGTCGTCGCTCGCCCCCGAGGTGGCCGAGGCCAGACTCTTCCCGCTGGCCCAGCTCATGGCCGACGTCTATGCGGCGGCCCTGCTGCTGGAGCAGGCGGCCTGGGAGGAGCGCAACGGGCACGGCGACCGGAAGGCTCTGGTGGCGCGGCTCTACGCCGACGCCCACCTCGAGGACCACGGTCCGCTGCGCGGGATCGACCGTCCGGCGGAGGGCCTGGAGCGCTTCGACGATCTCGTGTCGGGCGCGCTGGCGCTCTGACCGGGGTCACGGATTCCGGGGCTTGTCCCGCCCTTGTTCGATCGTGGCGGGGCGGGCGGGCTCTCCGAGTTCGGCGGTCGGCACGCGGTAGGTCTCGCGGGCGGTGGCGACGGCGATCGCGCTGATCGCGCAGAGGATCGCGGTGAAGACGGCCACCCCGGTCCAGCCCTGCAGGCCCAGCCAGCCTTCGGGGGTGACGATGCCGGCGGCGGAGGCGACGGCGAATCCGGCGATGGCGAAGCCGATCTGGGTCCCGATGGCCATGCCCGACAGCCGGACGCGGGTGCTGAACATCTCGCCGTAGAGGGAGGGCCAGATGCCGTTGGAGGCGCTGTAGACGACGCCGAGGGTGAGGATGCCGGTCAGGAAGATCAGCGGGTAGCTCTTGGCGTTGATGGCCGCGAGGTAGAGGAAGATCATGATCGGGCTGCCGACGGCGCCGATGAGGAAGACGGGCTTGCGGCCGATCCGGTCCGACAGGTGCGCCCACAGCGGGAGGGCGACGAGGGCGACGGCGTTGGCGGCGATGCTGACCCACAGCATGGTCGCCTTGTCGAGGCCGACGGCGTCGCTGGTGGCGTAGTTGAGCGCCCAGACGGTGAAGATGGTCGAAACGGTGGCGATGAGGGCGGCGCAGACGACACGGAGCACGCCGGCCCAGTGCTCGCGGAACAGGACGGCGAGCGGCATGCGGGGGACGGTGCCCCGGGCGACCTCGGCCTCGAACGCGGGGGTCTCGTCGAGCCTGCGGCGGATGATCCAGCCGGCCACCGCGACCGCGACGCTGAGCCAGAAGGGCACCCGCCAGCCCCAGGTGAGCAGGTGCTCCTCGGGCAGCGCCGCGACCGGGATGAAGACGAAGGTGGCCAGGATCTGGCCGAACTGCGTGCCGTTCAGGGTGAAGCTGGTGTAGAAGCCGCGGCGGTCCTGCGGGGCGTGTTCGAGGGTCATGGAGTTGGCGCTGGCCTGCTCTCCGGCGGCCGACAGGCCCTGCAGGATCCGCATGAGCACCAGCAGCACGGGAGCCAGGCCGCCGACCTGGTCGCGGGTGGGCAGGCAGCCGATGAGGAAGGTGGACAGGCCCATCAGGATGAGCGTGAAGACCATGATCCGCTTGCGGCCGAACCGGTCGCCGACGTGGCCGAGCAAGAAGGCGCCGACCGGGCGGGCGGCGTAGGCGACGCCGAAGCTGGCCAGCGACTGCAACGTGGCCGTGGCGGGGTCGGAGGCGTCGAAGAAGACCTTGGAGAAGATGAGCGCGGCGGCGCTGCCGTAGATGAAGAAGTCGTAGTACTCCAGGGCGCTGCCGATCCAGGCGGCGACGGCGGCCTTGCGCGGGGTTCCCCGGTGGGTGGCTGGCGGAGAGTCGGTCACGGTGGCTCCTTGCGGCAGAGGCCGGCCACCCCCAGGCCGGGACCATGTTACGTACCAGATAGTTAATTAACGTGGCTGCAATGGTGCGGGTGGCCTGAGTCACATGTCAAGGCCTCTTCACGGACGGCGGGCGATGGCGTACAACTAACTCACCGGTTCGTACATTTAAGATGAGATCATGGAATGGCGCCTGCTGGAGGTGAAGGGCCGATGAAGTCGTCCTGGCTGATCGGGTTGATCGGTTCCGGTATCACCACGTCGCTGAGCCCCGCCCTGCACGAGAGCGAAGCCCTCCACCATGGGCTCCCGTACGTGTATCGGCTGCTGGACACCGACGTACTGGGCGAGGATGTGGGCACGCTGGTCGCGACGGCCCGCGCCATGGGCTACGACGGGCTGAACATCACCCATCCCTGCAAGCAGGCCGTCATCGCGCACCTTGACGAGCTGTCGCACGACGCCGCCAGGCTCGGGGCGGTCAACACCGTGGTCTTCGAAGGCGCGCGGGCCGTCGGCCACAACACCGACTGGACCGGCTTCGCCGAGTCCTTCGCCCGCGGCCTGCCCGGCGCGCCGGTGCGCCGGGTGGTGCAGCTCGGCGCGGGCGGCGCCGGCGCGGCGATCGCCCACGCGCTGCTCACCCTGGGAGCCGATCGGCTGACCGTGGTCGACGTCGAGCCGGAGCGGGCCGCGGCGCTCGCCGACGAGCTGGCCGTTCGATTCGGCGCGGAGCGGGCTCACCGCGGCACCCGGGAAGACCTTCCCGGGCTCCTCGCGGAGGCCGACGGCCTGGCCAACGCGACGCCCGTCGGCATGGCCCACCATCCCGGCATGCCGCTGGCGGCCGAGCTGCTCCGCCCGGAGCTGTGGGTGGCCGACATCGTCTACCGCCCGCTGGAGACCGAGCTGCTCCGGCAGGCGCGGGCACGCGGCTGCCGGACCCTCGACGGCGGAGGCATGGCCGTCTTCCAGGCCGCGCACGCCTTCCGCCTGTTCACCGGCCGTACCCCCGACGCTGAGCGCATGCTCAAGCACCTGAAGGAGCTGGCCCATGCGTAGATCCATCGCCACCGTGTCGGTGAGCGGCACCCTGACCGAGAAACTGGACGCCATCGCCGCCGCCGGCTTCGACGGGGTCGAGATCTTCGAGAACGACCTGCTGGCGTGCCCTCTCCGGCCGGAGGAGGTACGGCGGCGCACAGCCGGCCTCGGCCTGACGATCGACCTCTACCAGCCCTTCCGCGACTTCGAGGCCATGCCGGAGCCCGACCTGCGCCGGGCCGAGCGGAAGTTCCGGCTCATGGAGCGGCTCGGCGCCGACCTCCTGCTGGTCTGCTCCAACGTCTCGCCGCACGCGATCGACGACGACGAACTCGCCGCCGAGCAGCTGCGCCTCCTGGCCCAGCGGGCAGCCGAGCACGGCATCCGCATCGCCTACGAGGCACTGGCCTGGGGCCGCCACGTCAACGAGTATCTGCACGCGTGGCGCATCGTGCGCATGGCCGACCACCCGAACCTGGGCGTCTGCCTGGACAGCTTCCACATCATGTCGCGCGGCTCCGACCCCATCGGCATCGAGGCGATCCCCGGCGAGAAGATCTTCTTCCTCCAGCTCGCCGACGCCCCGCTCCTGGCCATGGACGTGCTGCAGTGGAGCCGCCACTACCGCTGCTTCCCCGGCCAGGGCAGCTTCGACATGCCCGGATTCCTGACCCACGTCCGTAACGCGGGCTACGCCGGCCCGCTGTCCCTGGAAGTCTTCAACGACCACTTCCGCCAGGCCGACACGCACCGGACCGCCGTGGACGCGATGCGGTCCCTCATCGCGCTGGAAGCCCTCGCTCCGCAGGCCCGCACCCCCACCGGGTTCGCGTTCGCCGAGCTGATCGCCGGCGACCTCGAAGGCCCGCGCGCCGTGCTCACCGCTCTCGGGTTCGCCCGGTCGGGGCTCCACCCGACCAAACCCGTGGAGCTGTGGGAGCAGGGCCGCGCCCGGATCCTGCTCAACCGCTCCGCCGAAGGACCGGCGCTGGGCGCGATCGGCCTGGAGAGCCCCGACCCCGCCGCCGCCGTCGAACGAGCGGAGTCGCTGCTCGCCCCCGTGTTGCCGCGTGAGCGGGCGGAAGGGGAGGCGTCCCTGGCGGCCATCGCCGCGCCCGACGGCACGCAGCTGTTCTTCTGCCGTACGGCGGAGCCGTGCAGCTGGAGAGCGGACTTCACCCGGAGCGAGCCCGCGGGAGGAGCGATCACCCACATCGACCACATCGCGCTCACCCAGCCCTGGCACTACTTCGACGAGGCCGAGCTGTTCTACCGCAGCGTGCTGGGCTTGACCCCGCAGGAGAGCCTGGAGTTCCCCGACCCCTACGGCCTGCTCCGCAGCAAGGCGATGACCTCGTCGGACGGCGGCCTGCGCATGGTGCTCAACATCGCCCCCGAGCAGGTGCCCGCCCTCCAGCACATCGCCCTGGCCTGCGACGATCTGCTCGCCTCGGCGCGCCGGCTGCGCGCCCGGCATCCGGAGCTGCTGCTGCCGATCCCGGCCAACTACTACGACGACCTGGAGGCCCGTCACGAGATCGACCCCGAGCTGCGCGAGCTCGGCGTCCTCCACGACCGGGACGAGAACGGCGCGTTCCTGCACCTGTACACGATCACCGTGGGGCGGGTCTTCTTCGAGCTGGTCCAGCGCGTGGACGGTTACCAGGGGTACGGCGCCGTCAACGCCCCCATCCGGCGCGCCGTGCAGCACTCGCGCGCTCACTAAGATGGGCGGATGACCGCCCAGCCCGCCGCAGAACGCCGGCGCGACGCCGAGCGCACCAAGGCGGAGATCCTCGAGGTCGCCCAGCGCGAGTTCGCCCGGCGCGGCTACACCGGGGCGCGGGTGGACGAGATCGCCGAGCTGATGCGCACCACCAAACGCATGATCTACTACTACTACGGCAGCAAGGAGCAGCTCTACATCGCGGTCCTGGAGAAGGCCTACACCGAGGTGCGCTCCGTGGAGCGCATGGTGGACGTGGCGCACCTGGCCCCCGTCGATGCCATCCGCACGCTCGCCGAGCTGACCTTCGACCACCACGACGCCCACCGCGAGTTCATCAAGCTGGTCGCGATCGAGAACATCCACCACGCGGAGCACATCAGGAAGTCAGTGGTCCTCGCCAACCTCGGCACTCCGGCGCTCGACCTCATCGAGCGCATCCTGGACGCCGGGCTGGCCAGCGGCGACTTCGTCACCGAGGCCGACGCCATCGACGTCCACATGATGATCAGCTCGTTCTGCGTCTTCCGCGTGGCCAACCAGCACACCTTCGGCGCGCTGTTCGGGCGCGACATGACGGCCCCCGAGCATCGCGCGAGACTGCGCCGGATGGTGGGCGAGATGGTGGTCGCCTATCTTCGCGGCGCCGGCTCTCCGGCCTGAGGCTCCGGCGACCCGGCCACGGCAGGATCGCGGACCCGCGCAAGGTGATCACCATCCGATCCGGCCTTGGGTTTCGTGGTGGGCCGGTTGCCTCCCCCCTCGGGGAACGGGGATGCTGGGGCTCCCGGCGCCCCGGCGCCGCGTTCGCGGAGGTGGACATGACCGTACGGATCGAACGCGACGGGCCCGTCACGACCGTCGTGCTCAGCCGTCCCGAGGCGCGCAACGCGGTCGACCGCAAGACCGCCGCCGCGCTCGCCGACGCGTTCCGGGAGTTCGACGTGTCCGACGCCTCCGTCGCCGTGCTGTGGGGCGAGGGCGGGACGTTCTGCGCCGGCGCCGACCTGAAGGCGCTGGACAACCACGTCGGCGAGGACGGCGACGGACCCATGGGCCCGACCCGGATGCGCCTGTCCAAGCCGGTCGTAGCCGCCGTCGCCGGGCACGCCGTGGCGGGCGGGCTGGAGCTCGCGCTCTGGTGCGACCTGCGGGTGGCCGAGGAGGACGCCGTGTTCGGGGTGTTCTGCCGCCGCTGGGGCGTGCCGCTCGTCGACGGCGGCACCGTGCGGCTGCCGCGCCTCGTCGGCACCTCCCGCGCCATGGACATGATCCTCACCGGCCGGCCCGTCGGCGCGGGGGAGGCGTACGAGATGGGACTGGCCAACCGGGTCGTGCCCACCGGGACCGCCCGGCGGCACGCCGAGGCGCTGGCCCGCGAGCTGGCCGCGTTCCCGCAGGCGTGCCTGCGCGGCGACCGCATGTCGCTGCTGGAGCAGGAGGGCCTGACGGAGGCGGAGGCGATCACGAACGAGCTGCGCCACGGCCTGCTGTCGCTGCCGGACGCGGCGGCCGGCGCGGCCCGCTTCGCCTCCGGAGAGGGCCGCCACGGACGTTTCTGAGGGTGCGCCCGAGGCGCCGGCGTGATGGGCGGGGCGGCGCGACACGGTCCGACCGCCCCGGCTGCTACCGAGCCCGGCGGGCGAGGGCGAGATCGGTGGTGAGCGTCATGTCCACGCCGTCGCCCAGCAGGCCGGCGACCTCCCGCAACAGGGCGTCGCGGGTGCCGGGGGCCAGGATGGCGTAGGAGGAGATGGAGCGGACCAGGTTCAGGTAGCGGTCGGTTTCGTACCAGCCGGTGCGCGTGTAGTGGCGCTCGTCCAGGTCGGTGAAGCGCGGGTCGTCCGCGAGCTGGTGCGCGCTCGCCCCGGCCGAGACCGGGCTGTTCTGGTTCAGGGTCGAGCCGGTGAGCCCGTAGCGGTCGTCCACCGCGGCCAGGGCGGCCCGCAGGCCGGGGTCGGTGACGGCGTAGCGGTTCCAGAAGACCGCCACCGCTCCCGAAGGCGCCACGGCCGCGTGGGCCAGGTCCCAGCGTCTCTCCCTGTCGACCCAGTGCCAGGCCTGGGCGCAGTAGAGCAGGGCGAACGCCCTGTCGGGGACGTAGTCCTCGAAGACCCCGATCTCGACCCGGGCATCCGGGCACTTCGCCGTCAGCGCGGCCGCCATCCGGGGGTCGGGCTCGACGCAGGTCAGCTCCACTCCGCGGGCGGCGAAACCCGCGGTGGCCTTGCCCGTTCCGGCGCCCACCTCCAGCGCCGGACCGGGAGGCGCGTAGTCCAGCACGTCGGTGATGAGCTCGGCGGGGTAGTCCGCTCTGGCCGCCTCGTACTGCTCCACCGTCTCCCCGAACACCACACTCCGCGCGCGGTCCACCGTCATCGCTTCCTCCTGACGCTCGGGCGAACGCCCTTCTGCCGGATCTTCGAGCCAGATGGATCGACTTTATAAGGGGTCTGTGCGGCCGTGGCCTCGCGCACGAACGGCGACATCGCCGTTCCACGGACCGGCGAAACGGTGGTCCCTTCGCCGGCTGACCCGTGGTCCGCTGCTCCGGGGGATTGTCGGGGGTGTTGCGTAGGGTTGGCCCATGCCCGACATCGAGGTCGCGGGGCGGCGGGTCACCGTCACGAGCCCCGACAAGGTGATCTTCCCGAAGAGCGGCCACACGAAGCTCGACCTGGTGCGCTACTACCAGGCCGTGGCCGAGGGGGCGCTGCGCGGGGTGGCCGGTCGCCCCATGATCCTCAAGCGGTTCGTGCACGGCATCGAGGAGGAGGCGTTCTTCCAGAAGCGGGCTCCCGCCAAGCGGCCTCCCTGGATCGAGGTGGCCGAGCTGCGCTACCGGTCCGGGCTGAGCGCCGAGGAGGTCGTGGTCGGCGACCTGGCCCAGCTCCTCTGGGTGGTCAATCTCGGCTGCGTCGACCTCAACCCGCACCCCGTCCGCGCGGACGACCTCGCCCACCCCGACGAGCTGCGCATCGACCTCGACCCCGTGCCCGGGGTCCCATGGGACGACGTGCTGGCCACCGCCCAGGTCGCCCGGGAGGTGCTGGCCGACCACGGCCTGACCGCCTGGCCCAAGACGTCCGGCTCGCGCGGCTTCCACGTCTACACCCGCATCGAGCCGCGGTGGACGTTCGCCGAGGTGCGCCGGGCGGCCGAGGCCGTGGCCCGCGAGGTCGAGCGGCGGGCTCCCGACGTGGCCACGAGCCGCTGGTGGAAGGAGGAGCGGCACGGCGTCTTCGTCGACTTCAACCAGAACGCCTACGACCGCACCGTCGCCTCCGCCTACTCCGTTCGCGCCGTACAGGACGCCCGCGTGTCCACGCCGCTGACCTGGGACGAGGTGCCGGGGTGCCGTCCGGAGCTGTTCACCGTCGAGACCGTGCCGCGACGGCTGGCCGAGCAGGGCGATCCGTGGGCCGGCATGGACCTCCACCCGGGCTCGCTCGACGGGCTGCTGGAGCTGGCCGAGTCGCTCGGTCCCGCTCCCAAGCCCCCCAAGGGCACGGGCCGCAGGCGCCAGGTCGTCCCGGTCATCGAGATCGCCAAGGCCCAGCACAAGGACGAGGCCCTGGCGGGGTTCGAGCGGTGGAAGTCCCGTCACCCGGAGGCGGCGGCCCGGCTGGAGCCCGCCGACATCCTGGTCGACGGCATGCGGGGGCGCAGCAGCGTGTGGTATCGCGTCCGGGTCAACCTCCAGCACGTCCCGGAGCCGGAGCGGCCACCCCAGGAGCCCTTGGAGGTCGACTACGACCCGTGGCACTGACCTGACCGGAATGGCCGGACCGCGCCGGAACGAGGTTATCGGGCCGCCCGGAAAGCGGCCGGCCGTAGGAAACCGCAGGTAGGGGGCCGCCCGACATTCCCTGGCATTTGCGCGGGTTGCGGAAAAGGGCCGGGCACAAAAGATGATGTTGATGTCCTTGACGCAGTGATCATGTCAGGCTTACGCTCACTGAAACGTTGGTGTCATGCACTTCTGCGGGCAGTGAAGAATGCTCACTCAGCGGCACACGGGGATGTTCGTGCGGCGTGACCGCACATAAAAAGTAACCAGGGAAGTCTACTTGTCGTGCCATTTACCTGCCTATCTTGAGCAAGCCGGCGGCTCTCCATGAGCCGCCCCGTCGTCGCCATCACCGGCGGAGCCGGATTTCTCGGGTCCCACTTATGCGAACGGTTTCTCGGCGAGGGCTACCACGTCATCTGCGTGGACAATTTCCTGACCGGGTCGGTGGGCAACATCGAGCACCTCATGGCAGAGGACCGCTTCCGGCTGGTCAGGACCGACGTGTCGGAGCACCTCATCATCCCCGGGGCGGTGGACGCCGTGCTGCACTTCGCCTCGCCGGCCTCACCGGTGGATTACCTCCGGCTGCCGATCGACACGCTCCGGGTCGGCTCCAACGGGACCTTCAACGCGCTGGAGCTGGCTCAGGACAAAGGGGCGCGGTTCGTTCTCGCCTCGACTTCCGAGACCTACGGCGATCCGCTGGTCCACCCGCAGCCGGAAAGCTACTGGGGCAATGTGAACGCGGTCGGCCCCCGCGGCGTGTATGACGAGGCGAAACGCTTCGCCGAGGCCACCACCACGGCCTACCGGCGGGCCCGCGGCGTCAATGCCGCGATTCTGCGGATCTTCAACACCTTCGGCCCCAGAATGCGGCCGTTCGACGGGCGGGCCATTCCCACGTTCATCAGGCAGGCGCTGCTGGGCGAGCCGATCACGGTGTCCGGCGACGGCCGCCAGACCAGATCCGTCTGCTACGTGGACGACCTGGTCGAAGGCATCGTCCGGTTGTTCAACTCGGATCTGGACGGCCCGGTCAACATCGGCAACCCGCATGAGCTGTCCATGCTCGCGCTCGCCGAGTGGATCAAGGTGCTGACCGGTTCGGCGTCGGAGATCACGTTCGTACCCCGGCCGCAGGACGACCCGTCGGTGCGCCGTCCTGACATAACGCTCGCCAGGAACCGGCTCGGCTGGGAGCCGCAGGTTCCCGTCGAGGAAGGGCTGCGGCGGACCATCGCCTGGTTCCAGGAGCATCCGCACCTGTGGAACCGGATGAAGGCGGTCCGGCTGTGATGCGGTCCCGCAGCGCGGGGCCGGGGCGGCCCGGTGACCATCTCACACAGGGGACGGAGCGATGGACTTCGCACAGGCACTCGCCGGCCATCTGAAGGCGATCGGCACACGCGACCTCGACGGGTTCCTGGCGACCGTCCATCCGGACGCGTCGGTGATCCTGCCGAACGGCACCCTGCTCGACGGCAAGCAGGCCATCGCCGACTTCCACGCCGCTTGGTTCGACGACTCCGACTGGTCGATCAGGACCGAGACCGTCAGGACCGAGACCATGGGTGACGCCGCGTTCGCCGTGCTGTCGGTGCTCTACGACGACCTCGACCCCGAGGGGACGCCGTACCAGAAGAAGTACTACCTGACGTTGTACTTCACCCGCCGCGACGAGCACTGGCTGCTCGTTCACGACCAGAACACCTTCGTCTGAGATGACGACGGGGGGAGCCTTGTGAGCCGGTTGCGATCCACGATCAACCTGGCGCCGGTCGCCTATCACCTGGCCGCCGTCCGGCGGCGCGAGCGCCTGAGCCACGCCGAGCAGCGCGACATCCAGTCCCGGCTGCTCCGCGCCCTCGTACGGCACGCCTACCAGGACGTCCCCCACTACCGGCGCGTCTTCGACGCCTCGCTGGTCGAGGGCCTGCGGAGCGCCGAGGACCTGTCCGCGTTCCCCGTGCTCAGGCGCGAGGACCTGCGTGAGCTGCCGCCGGGCGAGCTGCTCGCGGCCGGTTTCACCCCGGAGAACACCCGCGCGGCCACCACCAGCGGCTCCTCCGGAATCCCGATCACCATCCGCAACTCGGAGCGGGACCTCGGCTACCTCCGCGCCACCTATCTGCAGGACATGCTCGGCGGCGGAGTACGCCTGACCGACCGCGTCGCCTACTTCCGGGTTCGCCCGTTCCTGCGGCATCCCCTGGAACGCTTCGGGTTGCTGCGCAACTTCCACGTTCCGACCGACCGGACGCTGGACGAGCAGGTGACGGCCTTCCTGGCGGCCCGGCCGACGTTCCTGATCGGCTTCCCCAATGTCATCGGCAGCGTCGTCGAGGAGCTGCGGCGGCGTGGCGTCCGGTACGACGGCGTGCGGACGGTGCTGTTCGGCGGCGAGCGGCTGACCCCGACCGCGCAGGCGCAGATCCTCGATCATCTCGGAGCGGCCCACCAGGAGGTGTACGCCTCGGTCGAGGTCTTCACGATCGCCCGCACCTGCCCGGAGGGGCGGTTGCACCTGCGGTCGGCCGACCTGGTCGTGGAGGTGGAGCACGCGGACGGGACCGTCTCGGTCGAGGACGGGGAGGGCGAGATCCTCGTCACCCGATTGCACAGCGAGGCCATGCCGCTGATCAGGTACCGGCTGGGCGACCGGGTGCGGATCACCCCGAACGACTGCTCGTGCGGCGTGGCTCGCACGCCGATCGTGCGGGAGGTGATCGGCCGCAGCGAGGACCGGCTCGTGGACGCCGACGGCCGGCGCTTCTACGGCGACTTCATCACCTTCGCGGTTCAGGACTTCCCCGAGGTGAGCCGGTTGCAGGTGGTCCAGACCCGGCCGGGGGCGATCGAGATCCGGACGGTGCTGGCCCCCGGCGCCCGCGCCGACGTGACCGCCGACATCGCGGCCGCGGTCCGGCGCGTGCTGCCCGACCAGACGGTCACCGTACGGCAGACGCCGTACATCGCCCCGGAGCCCAACGGGAAAATCAAGATCGTCAAGGTGCTCGACCCCGCCCGTGAAGACGCGACAGAGAAGGGTCGTGCGGCAGATGTCTGACTCCGCGCCGAACACCCGGTCCGGCATCACCGCGATGGTCCCGTGCTACAACGAGATCGCCTGCATCGAACGCGCCTACCGGGAGATCCGGGCCGAGCTGCGGCGCTACGACGACGTCGAGCTGCTCTTCGTCGACGACGGGAGCACCGACGGCACCCTGGACGCCATCAAACGGTTCGCGGCCGAAGACCCCGCGGTGAAGTACATCTCCTTCGCCCGCAACTTCGGGCTCGAGGCGGCGTTCTCGGCCGGGTTCACGTACGCCTCCAAGCGGTGGACCGTTCAGTTCGACGCCGACCTGCAGTCCCCTCCGAAGGAGATGCACCGCCTGCTGGAGAAGGCGCTCGAAGGGTACGACGCGGTCTTCGCGGTCCGCGAGAACCGGCAGGATCCCTGGTACCGGCGGTTCGGCACCTGGGCCCATCAGACGATCGCCCGCAGGTGGCTCGGCATCGAGCTGCCGCCCGGCGCGTCCGTGTTCCGTGTCGTCCGGACCAGCGTCGCGCGCAAGGTCGTGGACAGCCGTCTGTCCACGCCGTACTTCATGGCCACCGCTCCGCTGCTCGGCGCCCGCTACACCACGCTGCCCACCGCGCATCAACCGCGCCTGGAGGGGCGCGGCAAGTGGAACCTGCGCAAGCTCTTCGCGCACGCCATCGAGCTCTTCGTCGGGTTCTCGTACCGGCCGCTGACCTGGCTGATGGGGCTGTCCCTCGTGGGGCTCGCGGGCGGGGCGACGGTCCTGTCCCTGGCGTTGACGGATCACCTCGGCTACTTCGACCTCGCCGAGGCCAGCCTGGTCGTCGCGATGGTCGCGCTCGCCATGCTCGCGCTGATCGCCCGATATCTCGTGCGGATGATGCGGGTGCAGGCGATCAGCATGCCTCGCTACCAGATCCGCGAGGCCAACATCTCCATCCGGGCGGACGAGGCCCTCTACGGCTACGAGACGCCCTTCGCCGTCGCCGACATCTGGGAGAACGCCAGTTGAGAAACCTCATCGTGCTCGGCGGTGGCGAGGACCAGATCCCCGCCTACCGGGAGGGGCGCCGACTCGGCTACCGGGTGATCGGCGTGGACCAGCGCCCGGACGCGCTCGGCGCCGCGGAGGCCGACCAGTTCCTCTGCATGACCAGCAGGGACCCGGAGGGCATCGCTCGGGTCCTGGGCCCGATCGACGTCGCGGCCGTCATCTCCCCGGCCAGCGACGCGGCCCAGGAGGCGGTCGCCGAGCTGAGCCGGATCTACCGGACGGCCCATCAGCCCGCGCCCGGCGCGCTGCGCTGCTCGGTGGACAAGGGGTTCTTCAGGGAGGTCATCGACCGGCTCGGGCTGCCCGCGTACCGCCACGTCCAGCACGACAGCCCGGAGCGGCTCACCGAGGCCGCCGCGGGCATCGGCTATCCCCTGATCGTCAAGCCCGCCGACTCCTCGGGCAGCAAGGGGATCACCGTGCTCGACGGACCCGGCAGGCTGCCGGAGGCGATCGAGTACGCCCGGAAGCACTCCTTCACCGGGCACGTGATCATCGAGGAGCTGGTGGCCGGTCGGCACTACGCGGTGGAGTCGTTCTTCGCCGACGGCCGGTTGGCCTTCATGGCGGTGACCGACCGCACCATCACCGGGCCACCGGCGATGATCAGTCTCTCCCATGTGGTCCCCGCCGACCTCGACGAGTCCGTGCACACCCGGCTCGGCCAGGCCGTCACGGCGATCTGCGCCGAGATCGGCCACACGCGCGGTCCCGTCAACTTCGACTTCGTGCTGACGCCCGGCGGCGACATCTGCTTCATCGAGATGGGCGCCAGGCTCGGCGGCAACGGCATGCCGCTGCTGGTCCAGCACGCGTTCGGGCTGAACACCGTCGAGGCCGCCATCCGGCTGGCCCTGGGAGAGCCCCTGGACATCGCCACCGTCTCGCAGCGCAGGATCGCGGCGTTACGCATCCTGGCCGCGGAGGTCGACGGAGTGCTCACCGCGATCGAGGGGCTGGACGCGCTCAAGCGGATGCCCGAGGTCGTGGACGTGCAGGTGTTCAAGGAAGTGGGCGGCCATGTCCGTGCCTACACGCAGGCCGGTCACAAGCTCGGCTACCTGATCATGGTCGCCGATACGCGCATGCGGCTCGAATCCGCTCTCGACGAGGCCCTGCGGACCCTCCGTTTCGTGATCGAGCCCGACTCGAAAGGTTCTGAATGATTCCCCGAAAGCCCCTCGGCTTCCTGATCTTCGCGGCGCTCGCCGTGGCGGCGGCCGCCTTCGTCTGGTTCGGGCTGCCGCACGACCGGGAAGTGAAGTCGCTGGGCATCTTCCTGCTGAAGCTGCTGCCCTTCGTCTTCGCCGCCGAGGCCCTCGCGCGGCTCGACGTGGAGTGGGCCAAGCGGATCCGGCTGGTGCTGTGGCTGGTCCCGATCACGTTCCTGGTGTACTTCCTGTACTTCGTCCCCAAGATCTTCTACTTCGGCGGCGTGGTCAACGGGAGCAGGGAGGCCTACTACGGCCTGTATTACCACGTCCTGACGGTCACACCGCTGATCATCATCTCCCTGGTGCTGGCCTACCGGCTGGGCGGCGGCACGCCGGCTGTCGTGCGCAGGCTCGCGTACGGCATGCTGCTGCTGATGCTGTCGGGCCTGGAGGACCTGGCCTTCCTCACGGTCAACGATCACACGGATCCGCAGTGGGCGACCATCCCCGCGGTGTGGGACTGGGCCTCGCACATGACCGTGTTCATCGGGCACCCGCCCACCAAGTACGAGGCGTACGCGTTCATCGCCGTCCACGTGCTGCTGGCGCTGGCGGTGTTCTTCAGCCCGCAGCGCTGGTGGGACGGCCTGCGCGCGCGCTCGATGGCGCGTTTCGGCAAGCCGGCCGGCGTCGGTTCGGAGAGCGTGTAGGCGATGCTCATCCGCGAAGCGTGCTACGTCCCGCTCAGCATCGCCCGGCAGTACGGCGATGCCGAGAGGCTGCGCCGGCACCAGCTCCGCTGGATCAACCGGCTGCTGGGCCTGGCCCGTACGCGGGTGCCGTACTACCGGGACGATCCGCGCTACGCGCGCGGCCCCCTGAGCAGCCTCGCCGAGCTGGCCGAGCTGCCCGTGGTGGACAAGCAGGTGCTCCGCGAGCAACCGCTGGAGCGCCTGCTGGCCGAGGACGTGGACCCGGACCGCTGCCTGTCCTTCCAGACCAGCGGCAGCACGGGCCGCCGGGTCCGCGTCCTGCACGACCAGGACAGTCACGACTACCACATGGCCGCCTGCGTGCGCCGTTTCCTGGCCACGGGCCGCTACCTGCCCACGGACCGGCTCAGTCACATCCGCCCGTTCGCGCCCCCTGGCCGGATGTTCGAGAAGCTCAACCTGTTCCGCCGCCACGTGATCCTCTCGCATCGCCCGATGCGTGAGATCAAGGCCGAGCTCCTGGCCAACCGCCCCAAGGTGCTCATCGGCTATCCCGTTCACCTGCGGGCCCTGCTCCGCGAGCTCACCCCCGCGGAGCTGGCACGACTGAAGCGGACGCTCCGCCTCGTCATGACCGAATCGGAGTTGCTGCTCCCGGAACACCGGACGATGTTCGAGGAGCGCTTCGGCGCCCCCGTCTTCGACGAGTACTCGGCCTTCGAGGTGCTCAACATCGCCTACGACTGCCGATACGGCCGTGCCCACCTGGGTGAGGACCGCGTCTACTGCGAGATCGTCGACGACCAGGGCCGGCCGCTGCCCGACGGTGAGCCGGGGCAGGTGGTGGTCACCGCCTTCATGGAGCGCGCCATGCCCCTCCTGCGCTACAGCCTCGGGGACATCGGCATGATCGAACCCGGCCGGTGCCGCTGCGGCCGGAGATTCCGCACGCTCAGGCTCACCGCCGGGCGCAGCAACGACTACGTCACGCTCCCGTCGGGGGAACGCCTCTACCCCGACGCCTTCCTGCACCTGGCCGCCGTCCACCCGGGCATCAGCGAGTGCTTCGTCCATCAGGACGCGGACGGACTGGTGCGCCTGCACATCGTCCCCAGCGGCGGCGACGGGCAGGAGGTGTTCGAGACGGCCCGGGCGCAGCTTTTCGGCCTGGCCGGAGGAGACTTCCCGCTGGAGGTGGTCGCCGCCGAGTCCGTCCGGATCAGCGCGGGCGGCAAAGGCAGATTCGTCACCTCCGACTACGCCGCGCCGCCCGCATGAGGAACCCGGCCTGCGTCGTGCCGTTCCACCCGCATGGCCCGCGCGCGAGCGGGCCGACATCATCAGCGCGCCGGCCCTGGTCTGCCGGTGGGAAGGAGTCTGCGTCATGACGTACACGTCACTGGTGACCGGGGGCGCCGGTTTCATCGGCTCCCACGTCGCCGCCGCCCTGCTGCGGGCCGGTCATCGCGTCGTGGTGCTGGACGACCTGTCGGGAGGCGACGCGGCGAACGTGCCCGAGGGCGCCCACTTCCACCACGGCAGCGTCTGCGACGCCGGGGCGGTGGACGCGCTCTTCGCCGAGTGGCGTTTCGACTACGTGTTCCATCTGGCCGCCTACGCCGCCGAAGGGCTGAGCCACTTCATCAAGCGCTACAACTACACCAACAACGTGATCGGCAGCGTCAACCTCATCAACGCGTCGGTCAACGCGCAGACGGTGCGGTGCTTCGTGTTCACCTCCTCCATCGCCGTGTACGGCCACGCCGAACCGCCGATGACCGAGGACATGCCGCCCGCCCCCGTGGACCCCTACGGGATCGCCAAGTACGCGGTCGAGCAGGAGCTGAAGGTCACGCACGAGATGTTCGGCCTGCCGTATGTGATCTTCCGCCCGCACAACGTGTACGGCGAGCGGCAGAACATCGGTGACCGCTACCGCAACGTCATCGGCATCTTCATGAACCAGATCCTGCGCGGCGAGCCGTGCACCGTCTTCGGCGACGGCGAGCAGACCAGGGCGTTCAGCCACATCGACGACGTGGCCATCCCGATCGCCCGCTCGATCGAGAACCCGGACGCGTACGGGGAGACGTTCAACATCGGCGGCGACACGCCCTATTCGGTGAACGAGCTGGCCGCGGCCGTGGCGACGGCCATGGACGCGCCCCTGCGGGTCCAGCACCTGCCGGCGCGGCACGAGGTGGTCCACGCCTACTCCTCCCATCAGAAGGCGCGGGACGTGCTCGGGGTCGGGTCCGGCTCCGTGCCGCTCGCCGACGGGCTGGCCCAGATGGCCGCCTGGGCGAAGAAGCACGGGCCGCAGGAGCCGTCGGTGTTCTCGGGGATCGAGGTGAGCCGGAACATGCCGCCGTCATGGCAGGCGCTCGTCGTACCGTCCTGATGGTTGTGCCATGAAAGCGATCACGTGCGCCTGGAACTCCTCGACCCCCGCCACGACCCCGAGCCGCCCGGCTGGGAGAAGCTGCGCCGTGCCGCGGGCCAGTACGTGACCTGGCGTTACGACCTGCTGCGGGCCTACGCGTGGGCCGCGCAGGCGCCGGTGCTCCTCGCCGTGCTCAGCGAAGGGGGCGTCGCGGTCGGCGCCGTGTCGGCGTCCTTGCGCGGCGTCCGCCCGCGCCGCGGCTCATACGCCTCCGGCCGCGACGTCGCGGGCGTCGTGGACGTGCACGCGCCCGGCAACCGCTCCCTGAAGGGCTGGTGGTTCACCGGCGTCCCTGAGCCGGAGCGTCGCCGCGAGCTCCTGCGCGCCTACGTGCGCGGCGTCCGGCAGGCGCTGGGCCCCGGCTGGCGCGGCGTCCTGTGGCGCGAGGTGTCGCCCGGCGAGGCCGCCCAGCTGCCCGGCGTGGTCAAGGCCCGGCTGCCGACCGCACCTCTGGCCCGGCTCGCCACCCCGTCCGGCATCGACGAGTGGTACGCCCGGCTGCACGGGACCCGCGGGGCCTCGCTCAGGAGCTGGGCGCGGCGCCTCGCCGCCGACCCGCGTCTGTCGATCCGCGTCGGCCCGGCCCGCGACCTGGTGACGGGAGCGGAGGCCTGCGCCCTGCGCGCGCGGAACGACCTGAAGTACCGCAACAGGCTCTTCCCGCTCGCGCCGCTGCCGCTGCCGTACTTCGACGGACTGGTCGGCAGCGACGAGGTCGTGGCGGTCGCCTACCGCGACGGCGGGCGGCTGGTCGGGCTCTGCCTGACACTGGACCACCGCGCCTGGCCCATCTGCCTCAGCTGGGGAGGGCTGCCGCCGGGAGACGGCGGGCGCAAGCACCTGTACTTCGACTTCTACGTCCGGATGGTCGAATGGGCCGTCGAGACGGGCAAGGCCGGGCTGGTCCTCGGCAAGGGGAAGGCGGACATCAAGCGCTCCCTCGGCGCGGACCTGGTTCCCTCATCGGCGATCGCCGTACCCTTCTGACCCGTGGACGCCCCCATGACCTGCGTGCAGTGCGGCCACCCGGACCCCCTGCCGATCACCAGACGCCCGCGCCGGACCCGCTACTCCTGCCGGTCCTGCGGCGCCCTCTTCTCGGAGGCCCTCTTCCCGCAAGGTCTCTTGAAAGACGCGATCGTCGATCGAGAACCGCTCGCGCCGGCCGGCGCGGACCCCCTGTCGGCGTTCATGCCCGAGCGCATGGTTCGCTGGGTGCGCGAGCGCGATCCCGCCACCGACGCGCCGGACCGGGTCACGCTCGCCCGCTGGTACAAGGACTTCGACGCCCTCGTCGCGGCGGCCAGGAGCTCTCCGCAGGCCCGGGCCACCGTCGAACGGGTCAGCGAGATCCCCCTCGACCGGCTGCCCGCCAGGATCCCCGCGTTCTCCCAGGTGTGCGGCGCGTTACGCGCCACGTGCTACGACGCCGGGCTCGCCGCCGCCAGGCTGGGCGGCACGGACTTCGTCCTCGAACGGGTGGACCACGTGCGGCGCTGGCTCGCCACGGCGGGCAGGCCCACCACCTGGCTGGCAGCGCCCCCCGCCCCGCCCCCGGCCCGCGAGGAGGTCGAGGCCCTCCTCGCGTCGCGGGACTGGCACACCACGGACCAGGTCAAGACCCTCTTCCGCGCCCTGTTCGGGGTGGACAAGGGGCCATCCGTGACAGGCGTCCGCGAGCGGTTCGGCGACGAACGCGTCCGCCAGGCGCTGCTCGCCTGTCTGGAGACCGGCACCCGCCCGCTGCGCGAGGCCGTGGCGGCCGATCTGGACGCGGCGTGACCGGCCGGTCCACCGCGGCCGCGGCGCACCGCATCGGCCCGCGCCGCCTCCTCACGCTGCTGACCGGTCGCGCCGCCTTCCGCCTCCTGATGTACGGCTCCGCCGGCGTGCTGGTCGCGGCGTGGAGCCGGGAGGACTTCAACCGGTACGCGGCCGCCGTGGGCGCGGCGGGATGGCTGGGCATGCTGGCCCAGTCGGGCCCGGAGAAGGCGGCGCTCACGCTCCTCCCGAGGGCCGGCCGCACCCGCGGGCACCTCGTCGGCATGCTGCGCGCGGTCGTCGCGTACGTCCCGCTGCCTTTCACCGTGGCCGCCGCCGTCGCCCTCCTGCTCGCCCCCGGCTCCCAGCCCGCGGTCTACCTGACGGCCGCCGCCTACTACGTCGCCCTGGGCTGCGGGATGCTCGGCGTGGCCGTCCACCGCGCCCTCGGCAGGTACACCAGGGACACGGTGAACTCCGCACTGCTGGGCCTCGGGATGATCGGCATGGCCTGGCTGGCGTTCGCCGTGCCGCTGCCGCCCGCCGGTTACCTGGCGGGGCTGCTCGCCCTGGTCATCACCCTGAACCTGGCGCTGGTGCGCGGCCTGCCGCGCGGGAGCGGAGCGCCACGCCCGGTCCTGCGCGTCATCCTGGCCCGTACGGCGGCGCTCATGGGGGCGGCCGACGTGATGGCCAGCGCGATGATCGGCACACTCTTCGTGGAGCTGTCCCTCACCCCGTACGCGAGCCAGAGCGGCGACCTCTACCTGATGACCATCGGGTGGGGGTTCGTCACCTCCGTGGTCTACACGCTGCAGCGGATCTACCAACCTCGGCTGGTGGTGCACCTGGGCCCGGACGGACGATCCGACGACGCCGCCAGGGTACGAGAACTCGTCCGGCGCGTCGCGCGGGCGTCGGTCTGGGTGAGCGGCCTCTGGCTGGTGCTCGCGGGTGCGGCGCTGGCGGGCGGGCTGGCCGGGACCCGATCGCTGGTCGCGCTGGGCGTCCTGCTGGCATCGCTGCTGCCCGCCAACGCGCTGGCGAGCGTGGGGATGTTCGTGCTGGAGAACACCGGGGAGGCCGGACTGCGCGACAGCGCGAAGGCCGTGGTGCTCACCTGGGCCGCGATGACCGCGCTGGGCGCGGTGGTGATCCCTTTCGCGGGAGCCGCCGGAGCGGTGTACACCCTCGGAGCGCAGGGGTTCGTTCTGGGACTCGTCCTGAGAAGGCGCATGTGACGGGCCGACGTCAGGGGCAGCGAGTGACTGACCCGTCGACGGCGGCGGCGCGGGTCATCCGGAGGGCGAGGCCAGGCCGGCCTCGTAGGCGAGGATGACGAGCTGGACCCGGTCCCGGGCGGCCAGCTTGGACAGCAGGCGCGTCACGTACGCCTTGACGGTCGCGACGCTGATGACCAGCTCGGCGGCGATCTCGGTGTTGGACAGGCCGCGCGCGACCAGGGTCAGCACCTCGCGCTCCCGGTCGGTGATGCCCTCCAGGGAGCGCGGCGCCGGGGCGGGCTCGGGCCGGTCGGCGAACGCCTCGATCAGGCGGCGGGTCACGCTGGGCGCGATCAGCGCGTCCCCCGCGGCGACGACGCGGACGGCCGCGAGGATGTCGTCCAGGGCCATGTCCTTGACGAGGAACCCGGAGGCGCCGGCGCGCAGTGCGCCGTAGACGTAGTCGTCGTCGTCGAAGGTGGTCAGCACGACGACCCGCGCCCCGCTGGTGCCGGCCGTGATCAGCCGGGTGGCCTGGATGCCGTCCATGCCCGGCATGCGGATGTCCATCACCACCACCTCGGGGCGCAGGTCCTCGGCCAGCCGGACCGCCTCGGCGCCGGTCCCGGCCTCTCCGGCGACGTCGAGGCCGGGGGCGTCGGCGATGACCATCCGCAGGGCGGCGCGGATCAGCGGCTGGTCGTCGGCCAGGACGACGCGGACGGTCATCGCACTCCTGCCGGGATCGGGAGGCGGGCCGCCACCCGGAACCCGCCTTCGGGACGCGGCCCGGCGGAGAGCTCCCCGTTCAGCATGCCGACCCGCTCGCGCATCCCGGCCAGCCCGTAGCCGCCCCCTCCCATGCGGCCCCTTGCCGCGTGGCCTTCTCGTGCCCAGCCCTCTCCCGCCCGGTTCTGATCCGCGCGGCCATCTCCGGTGCGGTCTGCTTCCGTGCGGCCGTCTCCTGTGCGGTCTTCTTCCGTGTGGTTCTCTTCTGACGAGCTCTTCCCCTCGGGCCGCCGTCTCTCCCGGTCCTGTCCCGGGCCGGAGTCGAGGACCTCGATCGACAGCTCGGCCGGCCGGTACTCGACGGACACCTGGCACGAGGGGACGCCCGCGTGGCGGACCACGTTGGTGACCGCCTCCTGGACGATGCGGTAGGCGGAGGCGTCGAGGTCGGCGGGCAACGATCGCCGTTCGCCCAGCCAGCGCACCTCGACGCGGACCCCGGCGTCCGACGTCGTCGCGGCAAGCCGTTCGAGATCCGCCAGACCCGGCCTCGGCCGGTTCGCCGGCTGAACCGCGGCGTGAGAGGCGTGTGGCGCCGTCCGGCCGGTGGCGTGCGGGGTGTCCGGTCCTGGCTCGGCCCGGGTGCGCGGATCGTTCGCCGTCGCACGGGCCGGGGCGCGGGGTGTCGGCTGGTCGGTGGGGGGCGGGGTGTGGGGGGATGGCCGTGGCGGGTCGTCCGGTTGGGGGCGGCGGAGAGTGCCGACCATGCGGCGCAGCCCCGACAGCGTCTCCCGGCCGACATTCTCGATCTCGCCCAGCGCCTGCCGGGCCCGCTCGGGCTGCGTGTCGATGACCCGCCGCGCCGCCCCCGCCTGGAGGGCGATGACGCCGATGCTGTGCGCGACCATGTCGTGCAGCTCACGGGAGATGCGCAGCCGCTCGTCGGTGACCGCGCGGGCCGCCGCCTGGGCGGTGAGTGCCGCGGCGTGCTCGCGGGCCTGGTGCGTCGAGCGGCCGATCAGCCAGGCGATGACGGCCGTCATGGCCACGGCCAGCTCCGCCGACGTGCCCACGGCCCAGCCGAGCAGCAGCCGGGTGGCCAGGTAGCCGGCGAGCAGGCCGAGGGCTGCGGCGAGAGCGGCGGCCCCGGTGCGGCGCGGCCGGGTGGCGGCGATGACGTACAGCGCCACGTCCACCGCGAGGTACTGGGCCAACGGGATCTCACCCACGCCCAGCGGGACGCAGGCGAGGACGGGCGCGGCCAGCAGCAGCGTGAGGGCCGCCAGCGGACGGCGGCCCAGCAGGCCGCCGCCGGACAGCGCGAGGGCGGTGGCGACCGCCAGGAACATCAGACCGTCCCACCGGTAGATCAGGCTGCCGGGGCTCACGGCGGGTGACCACTCGCCGGGCAGCCGGACCCGTACGAGGAACGTGAACACCATGCCCGCGCACCAGGCCAGGGCCGTCCACACCCCCGGAGGAACCCGCTTGAGCAGCGGCGGCGTCGTGATCTGCATGCGCAGATCGTAACGGCGGGCCAGGGGGCCGGTCATCGGACCAGGGTCGTACGACCTGGGTCTACCGGCGCGGGTGCGAATGCCACCGGTGGTCCGATGTGGCGCGGGCGCCCCCTGCGACACCGTCGGTCACATGATCCACATTGACGCCCCCCGCGCGCGCCGGGCCCTGCTCGCCGCTCTCGTCGCCGCCTCGGTGGCGGTGCCCGTCTCCGGAGCGGCACGCCCGGGAGCCGTTCCCGCGCCCGTCCCCGTCCCCCTGCCCGCGCTGCGGGCCGCTCCGGAGGCCCTGGCCGGTCGATACGCGGCAGCTCGGAGTGGCATCCTGGCGGCCGAGCGGGCGGCCGACCGGCACGGCGACCGGTGGCGGGCCGCGATGCTGCGCGCCATGGCCGACCCCGCGCGGCGGTTCCTGTCGTTCGACGGCCGCGACGGCGGCCGCGCCGTCGAGGTCTTCGGCGACCTGCCGTCGGCCGGGCGGATCGCCGTGGTCGTCCCCGGCTCCGACACGAACCTCGACAAGTACGGGCTCCTGCGCGGCGGCTCCCTGCGGCTGCTCGGGGAGCTCGGCGACAGGTCGGCCGTCATCGCCTGGCTCGGCTACCGGACGCCCGCGACCGTGAGCCTGTCGGCGCTGACCTCCGGCCTCGCCGAGCGGGGCGCCCGTGACCTGCGCGCGTTCGTACGGGAGCTGCGCGCGGCCCGGCCCGGCGCCCGGATCTCCCTGCTGTGCCACTCGTACGGCGGCGCGGTCTGCGGCCTGGCCGCGCCCGGCATGGACGTCTCCGCGGTCGTGCTGGTGGGAAGCCCGGGCGTGACCGTGGACCATGCCGCCGAGTTGCGCACCCGGGCGACGGTCTGGGCCGGGCGCGGCGCCGGCGACTCGATCGCCCGCGTGCCGCACGTCCGGATCGGCCTGCCCTCCGGCGTCCTCGGGTTCGGCGCCGACCCGGTCTCCCCGGGGTTCGGCGCCCGCGTCTTCCCGGCGGGCGGCGGCGGGCACAGCGACTACCTGAGAGCCGGCTCCCTGCCGCTGCGGAACATCGCCCGCATCGTCTCGGGCCTGCCCCCCGTCCGGGCGGTGGACGGTGCGTGACCTCGTCCGGCGTGTCGCCGTGGGGACGCCCTCCGGACGCGACCGCGGGATCGACGGGCTGCGGGCCCTGGCCATCCTGGGCGTGGTGCTCGGTCATTGGCTGGTGACGGCTCCGGTGGTCGACAGCGGCACCATTCGCGTCACCAGCCCGCTGCGGCACATGCCGTGGCTCGCCCCGGCCTCCTGGATCTTCCAGACCATGGCGGTCTTCTTCCTCGTGGGCGGGTGGACGGCCGCGGGGAGCCACGCGTCCGCCCTCGCCCGCGGCCGCTCGTACGGGGAGTGGCTCGGTGGCCGTATGGCGCGCCTGTTCAGGCCGGTCGTCACCGTGGTGGTGGTCTGGGGCGTGGCGGCGGTCGCGATGCTCGCCGCCGGGGCCGACGCCGGGACGGTGCGGGCGCTGGCCAAGCTGGTGTGGTCACCGCTGTGGTTCCTGCTGGTCTTCGCCGGGCTGACGGCGGCCACCCCGCTGGCGGTCAGGCTGCGTCCGGGATGGCCGCTGGCGGTCGTCGCGCTCGCCGACCTGGGCCGGTTCGCCCTGGGCGGGCCCTCCTGGATCGGCTGGATCAACGTGGCCGCCGGGTGGCTGGTGCCGTACTGCCTGGGCGCGTCGTGGGCGCGCGGCGGCGGGGAGCCGACGTGGGGCCGCCGGGCCGGATGGGGGTTGGCGGCCGGCGGTGCCGCCGCCACCGCCGCGCTCGTCCTGTGGGCCGGTTACCCGGCCTCCATGGTCGGGGTGCCCGGCGCCCCCGTCTCCAACCAGTCCCCGCCTACCCTCGCGGCCGTGACGTTCGGGCTCGCCCAGTGCGGGGCGGCCCTGCTGCTGCTCGGGCCGTTGCGGCGGGCACTGCGCCGCCCCGCCGTCTGGGCGGTCGTGGCGCTCGCCAACCTCTCCGCGATGACCGTGTTCCTCTGGCACCAGACCGCCATGATCGCGGTCACCGGGCTCGGCACGCTCGCGGGCAGGCCTCTGACGGGCCTGCACACCGTGCCCCTCGGCCCCGCCTGGCTGGTCGCCCGGCTGGCCTGGCTGCCGGCGTTCGGGCTGGTCCTGCTGGCGTGCCTGGCGGCGTTCCGGTCGGCCGAAGACCGGCTGAGCGACGGCCGGTCGGCCGAAGGCCGGCTGAGCGACGGCCGGTCAGCCGAAGACCGTGTCGCGGGCCAGGTCGAGGGCTGTCAGGACGGCGCCCTGGAGCACCGCGTTGCCTGCCACGGTGCTCGGCCGCACCTCCACCGGGGCGGGTGAGAGCGCTCTCGCACGCTCGGACACCAGGGCGGCCAGCGCGTCGCCGCCCGCGCGACCCGTCTTGCCGCCCAGCACCACCAGACCCGGGTCCAGGATCGAGACGAGCGCGGCCGCCCCCTTGGCCACCCGCTCGGCCAGCACCTCGGGGGCGAGGCCGTCCGCCGTCCCGGCGGCCACCTGGTCGCAGTACGGCCTGCCGTCCACCTCCAGGAAGCCGATCTCGCCCGCGCCGCCCGAGACGCCCCGGCGCAGCCGGCCGCCCAGCACCGTCGCCGCGCCGATCCCGTCGTCCAGCCACAGCAGCACGAAGTCCTCACGGCCCGTCGCCGAGCCGGTCCGCCACTCGGCGACGGCGGCGAGGTTCACCTCGTTCTCCAGGGTCACCGGGACTCCGAGGCGCCGGCGCACCGCCTCCGAGAGGCCCGGCCGCCAGCCGGGCACGTCGTTCGGCGCGACCAGGTCGCCGCTGCGCGGGTCCACCAGGCCGGGCGCCCCGATGACGACGGTCTCCAGAGCCCGCCCCGCCGCCGCCTCCACGACCGCCTCCGCGACCAGGCCGGGCAGGTCGGAGGGCAGGTCGCCAGGGCCGGGGGCCGGCGCGCCGGGTGCTTCCGGCGTCGAGGCCGGAACGATCTGGCGGGTGGACGAGCCGACGACGCGCCCCGTGATGTCCACGACCGTGACGTGCAGGGCCGAGCGGCGGACGTCCACGCCCGCCACGTGGGCCCGCTCCGCCACGAGCCCGTACAGGCGGGCGTTGGGGCCGCGCCGGTCCTCGCCGTACTCGCCCGTGACCTGGATGAGGCCGCTCTCCATGAGCCGCTCGATCAGGTCCGACACCGTCGGCCGTGACAGCCCGGTGAGGTCGCGGAGCTGGGGAGCGGTCAGCGGCCCGTGCTGGAGGAGCAGGTCGAGGGCCAGTCGGTCGTTGATGGCCCGGGCCAGGGACGGGGTGGCGCTCTTCACGGCCTCGATATTAGTCAGGGTTCCTGCCTGATGGGTATTTCCATCAGGGAGCCTGCCTGATAATTTCCCGGACATGAGCCATCACCGCTCCATCGCCGGAGTGTTCGCCGTGCACGGCGCCGTCGCCGGCAGCCTGGCCACCCGCCTGCCCTGGATCCAGGACCACCTCCACCTCGATCCCCGCACCCTCGGGCTCGCCCTGCTGTGCCCGCCGATCGGCGCGGTCGTCGGCATGCCGCTGGCCGGCCGCCTGGCGCACCGCGTCGGCGGGCGCGCGGCCACCCGGCTCCTGCTCGGCCTCTGGTGCGCCGGGCTCGCGCTGCCCGCGCTGACGCCCGCGCCCGTGTGGCTGTTCGCGGCGTTCCTCGTGTACGGCGCGGCGGCCGGGACGTGCGACGTGACCATGAACGCCCAGGCCGTGGTCCTGGAACGCCGCGTGGGACGCTCGATCATGTCCGGGTTGCACGGGATGTGGGGCGTGGGCAGCCTGGTGGGCGGCGCGGCGGGCGCCCTGGCCGCGCAGGCGGGGATCGACGCCCGGCTGCACCTGGCGGGCGCCGCGCTCGTGCTGCTCGGCGCCGGGATCGCGGCCGGCCGCGACCTCCTGCCCGACGAGGCGGGGGAGGCGGCCGAGACCGGCAGGCGCATCGGCGAGGGGGCGGGGCGGCGGTTCGCGCTGCCCTCGGGGGTGCTGGTGGTGATCGGGCTCGTCGGGTTCTGCGCCACCTTCGCGGAGGGGGCCAGCGCGAACTGGGCGGCCGTATACCTCACCGAGGTCACCGGCGCGGGTCCCGGTCCGGCCGCCGCCGGCTACACGATCTTCATGTTCTGCCTGGCGGGAGCCAGGCTGGTCGGCGACCGGGTGGTCCGCCGGGTGGGGCCCGTGGCGGCGGTCCGCGCGGGCGGTGTCCTGACTGTCGTGGGAGGGGCCGTCGTGGTCGCCTCCCGTACGCCGTTGCCGGGCGTGGCCGGGTTCGCCGCCATGGGGCTGGGGGTGGCGGTCATCGTGCCGCTGGTCATCGCGGCGGCGGGCAACGCGGGGACGACGCCCGGGGCCGGGATCGCGGGGGTCGCGACGATCACGTACATGTCGGGGCTGGTCGCGCCGGCGGTCACCGGCTGGATCGCGGGCGGCGTGTCCTATCCGGCGGCCTTCGCGGTGATCACCGCGGTGGTGGTGCCGGTGACGTTCCTCGCCCCGGTCCTGCGCCGGGACCGGCCGGTACGCCGGCCGGCCGCCGCCGTCCCCGCGCGCCGGGAATGACCTCCCTCGGGAAGGGACGCGGAACGCGGGAAGGGGATGCGGGACGCGGTAAGGCGAGGCGGGGAGGCGATGCGGGACGCGGTAAGGCGAGGCGGGGAAGAGAGGCGGGAAGAAGGGTCGCGGGGCCCGGGGCAGGACCGGGCCCCGCGGGTCAGCGGCCGGAGATGAGATCCGCGACGCGGGCGTAAGCCGACGTCGTGGTGCCCCGGTCGTTCTCGTGGCGGTCGGCGGCCCGGTACAGCGCGTAGATGAGCTGCACGCCCGTCCACCGCAGCGGCTCCGGCTCCCACTGACGCACCTGCCGTCCCACCCACGGCAGTGCCGTCAGCTCCGTGTCGCGCCGCAGCACCAGGTCCCGCAGCGTACGGCCGGCCAGGTTGGTCGTGGTCACGCCGCTGCCGACGTAGCCGCCCGCCCAGCCCAGGCCCGTGGCGTGGTCGAGATGGACGGTCGAGCACCAGTCACGCGGCACGCCGAGCACCCCGCACCACGAGTGCTGGACCCGGGCGTCGGCCGCCGCCGGGAACAGCTTGACCAGCATCCGCCACAGCAGCGCCACCGTGGACGACTGGGTGGCGCCGCGGTCGTCGGTGCGCGAGCCGTACCGGTAGGGCACGCCGCGCCCGCCGATGGCGATGCGGTCGTCGGCGGTGCGCTGGGCGTAGATGTAGGCGTGGGCCTGGTCGCCCAGCAGCTCGCTGCCCGACCAGCCGATGTGCTTCCACACCTCGGCCGGCAGCGGCTCGGTGACGATCATGGAGCTGTTCATCGGCAGCCACTGCCGGTGCTGCCCGTCGAGGCTGGCGGTGAAGCCCTCGGTGGCGCGGATGACGTAGTCGGCCTGGACCGTGCCCCGGGTGGTGACCGCCGCGGGCCTGCCGCTCCCGCGGCGGGGCACGATCGCGGTGACGGTCGTGTCCTCGAACAGGTCCACGCCCAGCTCCGCGACGACGCGGGCCAGGCCGACGGCGAGCTTGGCGGGCTGGATGCGGGCGCAGTGCGGCGAGTACATGGCCTCCAGCGTCCCGGCCACCTGGAGCCGCTCCCGCTGCTCGTCCCGGTCGAGCAGCCGGACGTCGTCCTCCCCGTACCCCCAGGCACGCAGGTCGGCGGTCTCGGCGCGCAGCCGCCGGCGCTGCGCCGGGTTGGTCGCGACGTGCATGACGCCGCCCTTGTGGACGTCGGCGTCGATCCCCTCGGCGCGGGTCACGTCGATGACCTCGTCCACCGTCCGGAACATCTCGCGCTGCAGGTCGATCATCGCCTGCCGGCCGCGCGCCTTGGCGTGCCGCTTGCGCGACCCGGCGAACTCGGCCGACAGCCAGCCGCCGTTGCGCCCCGAGGCGCCGAACCCGGCGAACTCCTTCTCCAGGACCGCCACGCGCAGCCCGGGGTCGGCCTTCTTCAGGTAGTACGCGGTCCACAGGCCGGTGTAGCCGCCGCCGACGATCGCCACGTCGTAGTCGCGGGACCCGGGCAGCGGCGCGCGCCGCGCGGGCGCGCCGATCTGCCGGAACCAGAAGGAGACGCCGCCGTTGGCGAAGTCGGCGGTCAGCGGAACGCCCGGCTTCACGGGGCGCTCACGGCGCCGGCGCGCCGCCCCTCGGTCCGGGACGGGCGGGTGGGGCAGCGGGTCACTCTGGTCTCCTGGTCGGGTCGGTCATGTCGGTGGGGTCGCATCGGTTCCCGCTTTCCTCTTCGGCCGCCGCCGACCGGTGAGACGCCGGGCGGCGGCGGGCCGGAGCGGCGCCGGCGCAGGTCGGCGCGTGTCGTCTCCGGGTGGTGCAGGTTCATGTCCCCATGGTGGCGGACGGTTCACGGTGGTCAGGTGGCCGGGGTGAGAGGGCTCACGGTGGTCAGGCGGCCGGAGTGAGACGACTCAGGTGGCCGGGGTTGGCGGGCTCACCACCCACAGGACCTCGGCGGTGAGCTCGCCGTCGTTGGCCACGCGGTGCGGGACCGACGTGCGGTACTCCACGCTGTCCCCGGGGCCGAGGACGTGCCGGGCGGCCTCGTCCGGCGGACCGAGCCAGAGCGTGACCTCGCCGCGGATCACGAGCAGGATCTCCTGGGAGTCCCCGTGCGTGTACGGCTCCGCCCCGGTGGAGGCGCCCGGGTCGAACTCCCCGGCGTACATCTCCAGGTTGCGCAGCGGACGCTGGGAGATCAGGTACTTGCGCGCGCCCGGCCCGGCCGGCAGCTCCGGACGCCCGGATCGGGGCACGACCCGGTGCCCCACCTCGTCGTCCTCGCTGAACAGGTCGGCGACGGTGACGCCGAGGGCCAGCGCGATCCGCCGCAGCATGCCGACGCTCGCGCCGGCCTGGCCGCGTTCGAGCTGGCTGATGAAGCTGGGGCTGGCGCCCGCCTCGCCGGCCAGCCCGCGCACGGTCATCTGGCGCATGGCGCGGTACGCGCGGACGCGGGCGCCCAGGCGCGCCGTCTCCGACTCGCTCATCGAACCCCTCGGCCGACCGTACTGAACAACTTGTTAAGCAGTAACGAAAGGACCGTACAGAGGCCGGAGTGAGCCGGCAAGAGTCCGCGGCATAACGAGTCGGCAACGTGGTCCACGGCGCCGACCGCGGCTGAGGGAGTGCTCGGGGCCGCTGAGTCGTCAGGTTCCCGAATCGGGGCGCATCTGCCGCGTCTGGTCGCGCGCCTCCCTCCCCGTCGTCCTGGCGGCCTCCGCCGCCGTCTCGGAGACCTGACGACCGGCCTGTTTGATCTCGTCCGTGGTCTCTTCCGCGAGAGTCCGGCCGGTCTCGCGCACGGCCTCCTTGATCGGTTCCAGGACCTCACCCGCCTGATCCTGGATCTGCCCGACGGCCCGCTCCTCCTGCTCGGTCCGCGGCAGGACGGCCGCCGCCACCAAGCCGGCGCCCAGCGCGATCAGCCCGGCGGCCAGCGGATTGCCCTGGGTTCCGTGCATCGCCTGCCGCGGCGCCGCCCGGACGGTGTCGGCGGCCTGATGCACGCCGGTCCTGGCGGTCTGTGCCGCCGACTGGACGCCGGACTTGGTGGCTTCCGCGGCCTCCGAGCCGACATGCGCGGCCGTGCCGGTGGCCTGCCGCGCCCCTGCCCGTACCCGCCCGGCGGGCGCCCCCATGACCCTTTCGCGTACGGAGTGGGCCGCCCGGCGCACCCGGTCGGTCCGCCGCCGCACGATCCGGGACGGGACGGTGCGCTCGGCCAGCCGGTCGACGTCCGCGGCCAGCTCCGCGCGGGTGGCAGTGATCTCGTCTCTTATCTCTTCGGCTCGCGGGTCCATGTGACGTCCTCCTTGAGCGAGTCGATGGTCTGTTCAGGCTTGGGCGACACCTGGCGCATCCTCGTGCGCGCGTTGGTGTAGAGAACGACGGCGACGACGGCCCACACGACGGCGACGATGAGCGCCGCCCAGGCCGCGGGAATGACGGTGGACAGCGCGAAGACGACAGCCAGGCTGACCAGGAGGGCGACCATCGCCGCGGCGAAGCCCGCCCCGCCGAACATGCCGGCGGTCTTGCCGGCCTTGCGCGCCTCCTCGCGCATCTCCACCTTGGCCAGCCGCAACTCCTGACGCAGCAGCGTGGAAAGATCGTTACCGATCTCGCCGACCAACTGCCCCAGTGAGGGCTGGCTGTCATGGCGGCTGACTGACGTCATAGCGGCTCACCCCTGTAGCCGCCCGGTGGTGGTGCCTGGAGGCCGCCCGGTGGCGGGACCTGGAGATCGTCGGCCGGAGGCTCCTGCGAGCCCGTGGCCACCTTGGCGACCCGTCCCAGCACGAAGCCCGCGGCGGCCATGCCCGCCAGGAAGAGGCCCGGGCGCCGGCGCGCGAAGTCCTGCACCTCCTGGACGGCGCCGGCCAGTCCTTGATGCTCCAGGTAGTCCGCCGCCTGGCGGCCCCGTCCCGACAGTTCGCGCACGATCCCGTGCCATGGAGAGTCGGGCTTGACGCCGTCTCCCATGACGGCCAGCTCGTCGGCCCACAGGCGGACCTGGTGCGCCGCCCGCTGGCTCTGCCGCTGCGCCTGCTCGCCCGCGCGGTCCTGGAGCCGTCCGATGACCTTCTTCGTCTGGTCCTTGGCCTCGCCCGCCACGGTCTGTGCCTGGCCTCTCGCGGTGCCCGCCACCTCGCTCGCGGCGGTCCGCGCCTGCTGCGCCGTCCCCTGGGCGGTTTCCGTACGTGCGCCGCCGACGTATCTGTCGTCTCGTGGATAGAACTCGCTCATGTATGCCCCCCGCTGGGTGTCTCTGTCATAGGTGCGCCTGCCCTTAACTCCCACCAACCACCACATATCGGTAGAAAATCGGGCAAAACGCCCGTATGTTGCCCTTGGCCCGGCGGCGAGTGTCTGCCCGCGCCGGTTTCGGGTAGAGCCGCGCCATGGCTCGCATCGCATCGGAATCCCTGGTCGAACGGCTCGCCGAGTGGGGTGTCGACACCGTCTTCGGCATGCCGGGCGACGGCATCAACGGCATCATGGAGGGCCTGCGCCGCCACCGGGAGAAGGTGCGCTTCGTCCTCGTCCACCACGAGGAGGCGGCGGCCTTCATGGCCGCCGGCTACGCCAAGGCCACCGGGAGGATCGGCGTGTGCCTGGCCACCTCCGGCCCCGGCGGCATTCACCTGCTCAACGGCCTGTACGACGCCAAGCTCGACCACGCGCCCGTGCTCGCCATCACCGGCATGCAGGAGACCGCCGTGCTCGGCACCGGCTACCAGCAGGAGGTCCACCTGGACCGCGTCTTCGAGGACGTCGCCGAGTACAACATGATGGTCACCAACCCGGAGCAGCTCCCGGCCCTGGTGGACATCGCGGTCTGCAGCGCCTACGCCCGGCGCGGCGTCGCTCACCTGACGATCCCCAACGACGTCCAGGTGGCCGAGGCGGGGGAGGGGCCGTTCGAGCACGTCGGGCCGGTGCGCGCGCCGCAGTCCACCGCCCTGTACCTGCGCCCGCCGGGCGTCCCGCGCCAGGAGGACCTCGACGCGGCGGCCGAGGTGCTCAACAACGCCGAACGGCCCGCCCTGCTCGTCGGCGCCGGGGCTCTGCACGCGCGCGAGGAGGTGCTGGCGGTCGCCGAGCTGCTCGGCGCCCCGGTGGTCAAGACGCTGCCCGGCAAGGCGGTCGTCCCGGACGACTCGCCGTACACGACCGGCGGCATCGGCCTGCTCGGCACCCGCCCGAGCGAGGAGCTCATGGACGACGCCGACGCGCTGCTCATGGTCGGCACCAACTACCCGTACACCAAGTACCTGCCCCGGCCGGAGAAGGTGCGGGTGGTGCAGATCGAGGCCGACCCGGTCCGTGCCGGCGCGCGCATGCCCACCGACGTGCCCATGGTCGGCGACGCCCGCGACGGGCTGAGGGCGCTGCTGCCCCTGCTGCGCCCGCAGGAGGACTTCTCCCACCTGCGGACGTACCAGGCGAAGATGGCCTCCTGGCGCTCCGACATGGAGGCGCTGGAGAGCGCCGGCCGTGACCCGATCGCCCCGCAGTACGTGGTGTCCGTGCTGGACGACCTGGCCGCCGACGACGCGATCATGACGTGTGACAGCGGCACGATCGCCACCTGGGCCGCCCGTCACTGGACGATCCGCGGCGGGCGGGAGTTCTACCTGTCCGGCAACCTCGCCTCGATGGCGCCCGGCCTGCCGTACGCGATCGCCATGCGGCACGCCTTCCCGGGCCGCCAGGTGATCGCGTACGTGGGCGACGGCGGCTTCGCCATGCTCATGGCCGAGTTCCTGACGGCCGCCCGCCACGGGCTGCCGGTCAAGGTCGTGATCAACAACAACAACTCGCTCGGCCAGATCCTGTGGGAGCAGATGGTGCTCGGGTACCCCGAGCACGGGGTGCGCTTCCCCGAGCCCGAGGCCGACTTCTCCGCCTGGGCCGTCTCCTGCGGCGGGTTCGGCGCCAAGGTGACGAAGCCGGAGGACGTCCGGCCCGCGATCGGCGCGGCCCTGGAGTACGACGGGCCCGCGCTGGTCGACGTGGCCGTGAACCCGAACGAGCCGCCCATGCCCGGCAAGGTCACCTACGAGCAGGCCAAGAAGTTCGCCCAGGCGTTCCTCAAGGGGCAACCGCACCGGGCGGCCATCGCGACCACGCTCTTCAAGGACCGGATCGACAGGTTCGGGGACTGACCGCCCCGGCGAGGGTCACCATCGGCCCCCGGGATGCGGTCGAGTCAGGAGGGCCGCCAGCCCGGGACGTCGCCGTGCAGGGCGCGGTAGAACGGGTCGCCGGGGCCGATCTCGCCCGCGCTGACCGTGGCCCCGGTCAGCGCCGCCTTGTACAGGGCGGTCACCAGCTCCAGGGACCGCCGCCCGTCGTGTCCGCTGCCCCGGGGTCGCCGGCCGGCCCGCAGGTCCTCCAGCAGGCCCAGGAACTGGGCTCGGTGGGAGCTGGGCTCGTCCTGCGGCGGCGGCCACGGGATCCCGGCGGCGCCCTCGGCCGGGGTGTAGGTCCAGTCCGCGTTGGCGTAGCCGTACAGGTGGGTCAGCTCCAGTGTGCCGCCGGCCAGGTCGAGGCGCAGGTGGCTGACCTGGCGCGGCGAAAGGGCGCTGTTGACGACGGTGGCCAGCGCGCCCGACTCGAACCGGACCAGGGCGGTGGTGACGTCGTCGGTCTGCACGTCGCGCGCCAGCCGGGCGGCCATCGCCCGCACCTCGCTCCAGTCGCCGAGCAGTTCGAGCAGCAGGTCCATCTGGTGGATGCCGAGGCCCATCGCGGGCCCGCCGCCCTCGGTCTCCCAGCGTCCCCGCCAGGGCACGGCGTAGTAGGCGTCGTCGCGGAACCAGGTGGTTTGGCAGTGCGCGACGTACGGGGCACCGAGCGCGCCGTCGGCGATCAGCCGCCGCAGGTGCTGGGAGCTGGAGCCGAACCGCTGCTGGAACACGATCGCCGCGTACGGCCCGCCCTCGCGCTCGGCGTCGATCATGGCGTCGTACTCGGCCAGCGACAGGCACGGCGGCTTCTCGCACCACACCCACGCGCCCGCCCGCAGCGCGGCGACCGCCTGCGCGCTGTGCAGGGCGGGCGGGCTGGTGATGACGACGAGGTCCGGGCGGGTGTCGGCGAGCGTCCTTTCGAGGTCGGCCGAGGCGTACGGCAGGCCGAACTCGCCGGCGAAGGCGCGGGCGAGCGCGTCGGTGGCGTCCACGACGGCGACCACCTCCACCTCCTCCGGCAGCTCGCGGAACAGGGGCAGGTGGGCATGTCTCGCGATCTGCCCGCCGCCGACGACGGCGACGCGGAGGGGGGACGGCACGGGGATGGCCTCCTTGGGAAAGCGCTTGCCGAGGCACGGTAGCACGGAGCGGCCTCACTCCGGAGCGGCCTCACCCCGAGCGGGCTCACCCGGGGCGGGCCGTCGCGGCGTACGCCCGCGCGATCTCGCCCGCCGCCGCGCGCAGCGGCTCGACCAGCCGGTGCAGCTCCCGGGCGCGCCGTGACGACAGCACGATGCCCACCGCCGCCACGGCCCGGCCCTCCACCAGGACCGGCGCCGCCGCCGAGCACGAGCCCAGCGTCATCTCCTCGAACGTCAGCGCGTAGCCCTGCGCCCGCACGGCCGCCAGCTCCCGCGCCAGCCGCCCCGGCTCGGTGATCGTGTGCGGCGTGGGCCGCTCCAGCTCGCGGGCCAGGTACGCGTGCACGAACCACTCGGGCGCGTACGCGAGCAGCGCCTTGCCCACGCCGGTCGGGTGCATCGGCAGCCGGCCGCCGGTCCTGGAGACGATCCGCACGGCCCTCCTGCCGTGGACCTTGTCGAGGTACAGCGCCTCGACGCCGTCGCGCACGGCCAGGTGCACGTTCTCGCCGGTGCCGGCGAACAGCTCCAGCAGCCACGGGTGCGCCACCTCCTGGAGGTCGCCGGCGGCGAGCCGGCCGAGCTCCCACAGCCGCAGCCCGATCCGCAGCCGCCCGTCGGGCCCGCGGCTCAGCACACGCCCGCCCTCCAGCTCGGCGGCCAGCCGGTGGACGGTGCTCAGCGGGAGCCCGCTGCGCCGGGCCAGGTCGGTGAGCGTGAGCCGCGGGTACGCCGCGTCGAACGCCCCGAGGATGGCGAGGACCTTGGACGTCACCGTGCGCCCCGCCTCGCGGGAGTGGCCTGCCATGCGGGAATCTTGCCGAATCCTTCCACTGGACGGAAGGGACGGCTCGGCGCGGCCACCCCCCGGGCACGATGCTTCCCTCTATGCGAACTCAGGTCGGGATCATCGGGGCCGGGCCGGCGGGATTGCTCCTGTCGCACCTGCTCCACCTGCGCGGCGTCTCCTCCGTGGTGCTGGAGAGGCGCAGCCGCGCGTACGTGGAGGGGCGCGTGCGCGCCGGCGTGCTGGAGCAGGGCACGGTCGAGACGCTGGTGGAGGCCGGTGTCGGCGAGCGGCTGCGCCGCGAGGGCCTGCCGCACCACGGCATCGAGCTCAGGTACGGCGGGCGGGGCCACCGCATCGCGTTCGAGGAGCTGGTGCCCGGCCGGACGATCACCGTGTACGGGCAGCAGGAGGTGGTCAAGGATCTGATCGCGGCCCGGCTGGAGGCGGGCGGCGACGTGCGCTTCGAGGTGGAGGACGTGGCATTGCACGACCTGGACGGGGAGCCGTACCTGACCTTCGGCGGGGAGCGGCTCGCCTGCGACGTCATCGCCGGCTGCGACGGCTTCCACGGCGTGTCGAGGCTGTCGGTGCCGGAGGGCGTGCTGACCTTCCACGAACGCGACTACCCGTTCGCCTGGCTGGGCGTCCTGGCCCGCGTCGCCCCGTCGTCCGACGAGCTGATCTACAGCCGCACGGAGCGCGGCTTCGCCCTGCACAGCATGCGCACGCCCGAGATCAGCCGTTTCTACCTCCAGGTGCCGCCCGACGCCACGGCCGGGGAGTGGCCGGACGAGCGCGTCTGGGCGGAGCTGAAGGCCCGCCTGGAGACCGTGCCCGGCTTCACGCTGGCCACCGGCGAGATCCTGGAGAAGGCCGTCACGCCCATGCGCGGCTTCGTCACCGAGCCGATGCAGTACGGCCGGCTCTACCTCGCGGGCGACGCCGCGCACATCGTGCCGCCGACCGGCGCCAAGGGGCTCAACCTGGCGGTGGCCGACGTGCGGGTGCTGACGGAGGCGCTGGACCGGTTCTTCTCGACGGGCTCGGCCGACCTGCTGGACGGCTACTCGGCGGCGTGCCTGCGGCGGGTGTGGCGGGCGCAGCACTTCTCGTGGTGGATGACGACCCTGCTGCACACGTTCGACTCCGACGACGCGTACGGCCGGCGGTTGCAGCTGTCGTACCTGGACTACGTCACCTCCTCACGGGCGGCCGCGACGACGCTGGCGGAGAACTACGTCGGCCTGCCCTGACGGTTCTTGACGCGGGTTGTTGACGCAGTCCCGGGCACGGGCTACCGTCGTCTCAAATCTAAAGGAAACTTTCCTATTAATTTCCTTCAGATCCCCTCCCATCCCACCCCCCAGACACCGGATGTCGGAGAATCCATGAGACACAGAGCCCTCAGCAAGGTCCTCGCGGTCGCGGCGGCGTTCCTGCTGCCGCTGACGGCCGCCGTCGCCACCCCGCCGGGCGCCCAAGCCGCCCTCACCCCGTCTTCCCGGACCGCCTCTTCCCAGACGGCCTCTTCCCAGACGGCCTCTTCCCAGACGGCCTCTGCCGGGACCGTCGCCTTCCTGGCCGACTGGGCGCCGAACGTCGCGTACACGGCGGGGACGCGCGTCACCTACAACGGCGTCACGTACGAGTGCGTCCAGAGCCACACCTCCCAGACCGGCTGGGAGCCGCCCAACGTCCCCGCCCTGTGGAAGGTCGTCACCGGAGGCGGCGACACGCAGGCGCCGAGCGTGCCGGGGGGCCTGCGTTCGACGGGGGTGACGTCGAGCAGTGTGTCGCTGGCGTGGAGCGCCTCGACGGACAACGTCGGGGTGTCGGGGTATGACGTGTACCGGGGGAGTGCGCGGGTGGCGACCGTGACGGGGACGTCGTACACGGACTCGGGGCTCATCGCGAGCACGGCGTACACGTACATGGTGCGGGCGCGTGACGCGGCCGGCAACGTCTCGGCGGCGAGCGGCGCCGTGACCGCGACCACCACGGGCGGCGGAGGCGGCGACACGCAGGCGCCGAGCGTGCCGGGGGGTCTGCGTTCGACGGGGGTGACGTCGAGCAGTGTGTCGCTGGCGTGGAGCGCCTCGACGGACAACGTCGGGGTGTCGGGGTATGACGTGTACCGGGGGAGTGCCCGGGTGGCGACCGTGACGGGGACGTCGTACACGGACTCGGGGCTCAGTGCGAGCACGGCGTACACGTACACGGTGCGGGCGCGTGACGCGGCCGGCAACGTCTCGGCGGCGAGCGGCGCCGTGACCGCGACCACCACGGGCGGCGGAGGCGGCGGCGGGAACAAGCTGCTCGGCTACTTCGTCCAGTGGGGCGTCTACCAGCGCGGCTACCACGTCAAGAACATCGACACCAGCGGCTCGGCCGCCAAGCTCACCCACCTCAACTACGCGTTCGGCAACGTGCAGAACGGCCAGTGCACGATCGGCGACAGCTACGCCGACTACGACCGGTTCTACAGCGCGGCCGAGAGCGTGGACGGCGTCGCCGACACCTGGGACGCCGGCGCCCTGCGCGGCAGCTTCAACCAGCTCCGCAAGCTCAAGAAGAAGTACCCGAACCTGAAGGTGCTGTTCTCCTTCGGCGGCTGGACCTGGTCGGGCGGCTTCACCCAGGCCGCGGCCAACCCGGCCGCGTTCGCCGACTCCTGCTACCGGCTCGTCGAGGACCCGCGCTGGGCCGACGTGTTCGACGGCATCGACATCGACTGGGAGTACCCGAACGCCTGCGGCCTCAGCTGCGACACCAGCGGCGCGGCCGCGTTCCGGAACCTGATGTCGGCGCTGCGCTCCCGGTTCGGCTCCGGCAACCTCGTCACCGCGGCCATCACCGCCGACGGCACCTCCGGCGGCAAGATCGACGCGGCCGACTACGGCGGCGCCGCCCCGTACGTCGACTGGTACAACGTCATGACCTACGACTACTTCGGCGCCTGGGCGGCGCAGGGGCCGACCGCCCCGCACTCGCCGCTCACCTCCTACGCCGGCATCCCCATCGCCGGCTTCCACTCGGACAACGCCGTCCAGAAGCTCAAGAGCAAGGGCGTCCCGGCCGCCAAGCTGCTGCTCGGCATCGGCTTCTACGGCCGCGGCTGGACCGGAGTCACGCAGGCCGCGCCCGGCGGCACCGCCACCGGCCCCGCGCCCGGCACGTACGAGCAGGGCATCGAGGACTACAAGGTGCTCAAGACGCGCTGCCCCTCCACCGGCACGGTGGCCGGCACCGCTTACGGCTACTGCGGCGGGCAGTGGTGGAGCTACGACACGCCGGGCACGATCGGCGGCAAGATGGGCTACGCGAAGGACCAGGGCCTCGGCGGCGCGTTCTTCTGGGAGCTCAGCGGCGACACCACGGGCGGCGAGCTGATCACGGCCATGCGCAACGGCCTCGGCTGACGCACGGATGATTCCGGGGGCCGGTCCCGCCTCACCCGCGGGACCGGCCCTCCGCCTCCAGACCCTGCGTCACGATTTCAGCCTTATCCGAAACCCCTCCATTGACCCCATGGCTGCGGTGTTTCTAGATTTCGGTCATGACCCTAATCTCCCGAACGATGGCTGCCGGCATGGCGGTCATCGCGCTGCTGGCGGCGGCGCCCGCGCCCGCCTCGGCGGCGGGCGGCACCGTCTACCCGTACGAGCTGACCGGCCTGCTCGGCGACTTCACCGAGCACGACCTCGACGACCAGCACGCGCTGGTGCCGGTCGACCGGCCCA